>JAGDAE010000172.1 GCA_017959645.1 Kiritimatiellia bacterium | reverse complement strand
GCTGCGGATCGACGACGGAAGCGGCGGCGGATACGTCGCCGGCGTGAAGACGGCGTTCATCGTCGTGAGCGGCGATTTCGAGAACTGCTACGAGCATTTCCTCGGCTCGACCGGCTCGTGGCACTGGAATCGCGACTGTTCCTCTTTCGTGGACGACGCGTGGTCGCACGAGTCTCTGAGGCAGGCGACGTGGTACATCGACGGCGAGGCCGCCGCCAGCGCCGTTTCGACGCCGATTCCGTCCGGACTGCAGGTGATCGCGATGCGCGTGGCCGAAGGGGGCTACGGCGGCGACGTCAACCTGATCTGCGCCGACCGCGAGATACGTCTGGGCGGGTTCAAGTACGGCGAGGTCATACTGTTCACCGAGCGTCTCGGCGATGCGCAGCTCGAGGCGGTGAACGAATATCTGTGCGGGAAGTGGAAGAGCTCCGGCACGCCGTTCGGCTACGATTCGCTCTCGGTCGCGTCCGGCTCGTCGTTCGTCTACGGCGAGGATCTCAAGGTGAACGACGGCGCCACGCTCGGTTTCGGCTATCCGTTCGACGGGCCGGCGATGGAGGTGGCGGGGATGCTCGTTCTCGGTTCCGGCGTCACGCTCGAAGTCGATGCCGCCTCCATGCCTTTGGACGGAGAATATGCGATCGCCTCGGCGCAGACGATCGAAGGCGCGGAAAACCTGTCGACATGGACTCTCTCCGGCAACGCGCTCGAGGGCAAGAAAGCCAGTCTTGCGGTCGTCGGGGGCGAACTGCGGCTCGCAATCTCGTCTGCCGGCACGATCGTGATAATCCGCTGACTTCTCCGGAAAACATCTGAGGGCTTTCGGGAAATCATAAGGGGCGGTCGAAAAGGATTCCCGGATTGGGCGACGCAAGTTGATGAAAATATGATATACTATGCGCCGCTAGTCCAGGTTGGCAAATAAAATCAACAAACGAAAGAAGGTCTATATGCCGAAAGCAAAGTATGTGTTCGTTTTTGCAGCGCTTCTCGCGCTCGTCGGCTGCAAGTCGACCCTTACGTCCTGGCTGCGAGCAGAACCTGTGCCGCTGACGGACTTCGTTCCGCACCACGAGAAACTCCGTCGTATGGACGCCTCGTGCCCGTTCCATTACTACTGGGCCGATCTGGAAGCGTTCGAGTCGGCCGGTCTCAAGCACGTCTATATCGCGCCGGTGGAAATGGGCTATCTGCAGAAAGGCGGCGCATGGGACGAGTTCGCCAAGAACATCACGACCGCCGAAGAGGATCTGCAGGATCTCGCCGAGTATGCGCGTAGGGCCTACTACAAGGCATTCAAGTCGCAGGAGCAGGCCATCGGCGCGACCGTCGTCGACAGCCCCGACGTTCCGGACACGCTTGTCGTCGAAACCGCGATCGTCGCGTTCGCTCCGACGAAGTCCAGCGTCTATGCCGCAGGCATGGTCGGCGACTTCTTCGTGCCCTGCCTCGGCCTCGTAGCGGATGCAATCTCCTCCGGAACGATCGCCGTCGAAACCCGTGCGCGCATCGGCAAGGACGGCCCGATCGTC
>JAGDAE010000171.1 GCA_017959645.1 Kiritimatiellia bacterium | reverse complement strand
GGCTTGCTGCTGCTCGCGTTCGTGCCGGCGATTGGCAACTACTGGCTTTCGGATGCGCTTTCGGGCGGAGGAAAGATTCCGCTCGCGTACGCGTCCGGCGCGTTGGCGGCGGTCGCGGCGCCGGCGGCGGCGTTTCTTTTCGCGGGAATCAGACTTTTCGACGGATTGGACCTGCCATGAGCGATGCGATCATAGAGCTTTCCGGAGTCGTCAAAATCTTCCGCGATTTTTGGCTGCGGCCGACGGTGAAGGCGGTGGACGGACTCGACCTCGAAGTGCGGCGAGGCGAGGTGTTTGGACTGCTTGGTCCGAACGGCAGCGGAAAATCGACGACGATAAAGATGATTCTCGGGCTGTTGGCTCCGACGGCGGGATCTGTCAAAATGTTTGGCAAAAGCCCGAAGTCGAAGGAATCGCGCTCGCGGCTCGGCTATCTGCCGGAGCTTAGCTATCTGCATCCGTTCCTCACCGCACGCGAGACGCTTCGCTACTATGCCGGTCTGTGCTCGCTCGACCGCAAGACCGCCGGGGAGCGCGCATCCCAGCTGCTGGAGATGGTCGGACTTTCCGGCGTCGCCGACCGGCGGGTAGGCGGATTCTCGAAGGGTATGTCGCGCCGCGTCGCGCTCGCTTCGGCGCTGGTAGGCAAGCCGGAGCTTCTCGTCCTCGACGAGCCTACTTCCGGACTCGATCCGATTTCCACGCGCGAAGTGAAACTGCTCGTCAAGGCGCTGGCGGCGAAAGGGATGACGGTTCTCGTGACGTCGCATCTGCTTGCCGACGCCGAGGACATCTGCGACCGGATAATGATTCTTAACCACGGCAAGAGCGTTGCCGGGGGCAGGATATCCGAACTCGGCTCCTCGCTCGAAGAGTTTTTCCTTGCAAAGGTGGGCAGCGGAGATGATTTCGCTCTGGCGGATTTTCTGGCTTGAGTCGGTCTCACTTCTGCGCTCCAAAACCGTCGCCGTCTTGCTGGCGGCATCGGCGGCGTGGATGTTCGCGTTCCCGCATTTCGCGGCCGGCGATGGAACCGCAGAGGGTGCGAGGGAAATGTATCTGCACTATTCGCTCGGCGGCGTGTTTGCGATTCTGCTGGTCTCGCTACTCGCTTCCGCGACCGGCGCGATCGCCTCGGAGCGCGCCGCGAAGCGTCTGCAGCTTACGGTCGTGAGGCCGGTTTCGCTCTTCGCCGTCGCATGGGGCAAGGCGGCGGCGCATGTCGCAGTGGGCGCGCTGACGCTCGCTTTCGCGGCCGTCGTCGCGCTTGCGCATCTTGGCGCCGGGGGAAAATGCTCCCATGTCCTCAAACCGGTCATGGAAAGCGAACGCGAAGAGGCGGCGAGAATGTACGACGCCTACATGGCCGACCCGGAAACGCCGGAGGCGGTCAAACAGGCGAAGAAATCTGTCGTTTTGCGGCTTCTCGCCCAGCGCGCCGGAGACCACTACCAGACGATTGCGGCCGGTTCGTCCGCGCACTGGCGTTTCGACGGCGCCGATGGAGTGTCCAACGCTTCCGTGCGCCTGCGCTTTTCGACGATGTTCGATTCCAGACAGGATGTCGCGGGCGAATTCACGTTCGGCGGCGCGAAGGGGATCGTCAGCAACCAGACCCAGGCTGTGATCGAAGTTCCTCTGAAAGGCGCGGCCGGCGGCGGCGTGCTCGAATTCTCCAACCTCGGCGCCAATGCGCTCATGCTGCGCCCGAGAAAGGATATCGGCGTAATGGTTCCCGCCGACGGCTTTCCCGCCAATCTTTTGCGCTCGTATCTGACGATGGTCTCGATTCTCGCGCTGGCGGTTTCGTTCGGAATTTTCCTCGGCGCTGCGTTGTCGAGGCCGGTTGCGATATTCACGGCGATGACCGTTCTCGCGCTCGGCGAGATGAGCCCCGGCGTGGTGGACCAGTATCCCGACCAGCTGGAGACCGATCGCAGAGATCGCATTGGACTGGCCATAACGCGGTTCACCGAGCGCATGACGAGGCCGGTCAGTTCCGCGTCTCCGCTCGAACGCCTCTCGCGGGACGAATGTGTGGAATGGGGTTCGCTGCTCAAGGTCGCGGTGTGCGATCTTGTGCTTCTGCCGGCGATCTTGGCGGCGCTTTCGGCATTGGCGGTCTCCCGCCGCGACTACTGACGCACGCTGGTGGTCGCGAATGCTGCAATCGGGTATGGCCTGAATGCAATATCCGTTTCCAGTCGCACGCGCATCGCCATGGAGAATCGCGCATTTGCGACCGGACCGTCGGCCACATGCCGAAATGTTCCGGTGCAGACGCCGAAGATGCCGTGCGGCATCTGGAAGCGGCGCGGTTTTGGCGCGGGTCCTTACCATTTGGGAGGACTTGACATGGTTGACTTGAATGGAATAATTTGATAACATATCAGTGAAACTCGAAAAGAAATGGAGACCGTAATGGATACCAAACGAGCGATTGTCGCCGGCTTTGCCGCCGTTGCGACGCTTTTTGCGCATGCATGGAACATTGAAGTGTCCGAAATCTCCGAGGGCGGCGTGACCGTCGCTTTCGAGGCGACGGTGACCGGTACAGGCGATTCGACCGTGCGTTCGGTGATTGCCGCGTTCGACAGCGTGGACCGCGGGAACGACTGGGCGGACTGGGAGAAATGGGAACTGGTCGGCGACTTCGACGAACCGGGCGAGACGTTCACAATCGACGCGCCGGCGGAATGGGGCGACACGTATTTCGCCGCCAGATTTTTCGTCACGAGTTCCAAATACAGGCCGTACCTGAAGGAAGTCGCGTCGCTCTCTTCGCAGGGCAACTCGAGCTTCGACGACATCGGCTACAGCCTGACGCAGAACTCGATCGTGACGATGAAAGCGGCGATGTCGACTTTCAACGGCGGGCTTTTCTTCGGCAACTTCAGGGACACGACGCTTGCGCCCGACGGCGGATACTGGCGAATGTTCCCCTACGCCAGCACGATACTGTTCGATCTCACCGGCGAGGACGACGGCAGCAATCTGCGGCTTTGGGGCGGCATAGGAATCGCGGCCAACACGCCGTACGTGTTCGAGATGGGCAACCATTGGCTCAATATCGACGGGCAGAGCGCCGGTGCGAAACCGCCCAAGGCGTACAGCACGCTCAACCAGCCGACGATACTGATGAGCAGCGACTACGGCACGATCTACTGGCTCCAGATAAAAGAATCGGCCGACGGTCCGCTCACGGCAGACTACATACCGGTAATCGACAAAGACGGCCATACGGCGCTCTACGACAACATCGGCAAGCGCGTGATAACGTGCACGCTCGGAGGGCGCGTCGATTTCACGCCCGGAGCCGACGTCGAGGTCATTGCGAGCGACATCACCGCGATCGCGTCCGATTCGCTGACGTTCGTCTATCCGTCGCTGGCGGTGAACAACCTGCACGTCAAATCGTCGAGCGTGACCAATATCGTCATGTCGCTCGACCTGATCGCTCTCGGCGGCGAGAACAGCTCGTGCGACGTCTATTCGGTCGTCGCGGCGAACGGGAAGACGACGACGAACCTCGTCGCTTCGGGCGTCGTTTCGCCCGGGCCGGTCGATTTCGCGCTTTCCACGCTGCGTCCCGGCAGCGTCTACACGGTCGGCGCGATCGTCGAGCCCGACGTCGACGAAGCGGTCGAACTTTCGCCGGTCGCGGCTAAGACGAAAGAGGAGGCTTTCCCGTCGGGGGTGAACTCGCGCGACGGGTTCGTGCAGAACATATCCGGCTCCACCTGGGACGACGGCTTCACGATAACGGGTCAGCCGGCGTCGGCCTACGTCGACGGACCGTGGGCGGTGCACACCGGCAACGGAACATCGATAGGGCCGCGTCCATGGACGGGGCGGCTCGTCACCGACGGCTCGTTGCAGACCTACAACTGGCGCGACTACGTGACGTTCGGCTACGAGTGCGAGATGTACATGGAAGCGGGCAATGTCTACACCGTAGTCATAAACGAAGACGACTACGGTTCGTTCTGGGTCGACGGAACCGAAATCTACTGGACGACCGGCCAGGGCGGGGTAAGTTTCGCCGACATGCACCGCGGAGCGTACAACTGCACCGAGACCGGCTGGCACAATCTCAGGCTCTACACCGGCAACGGCACGGGAGGGTACGGTCCGTACGGCAGCTTCTACGGCATGGGGTGGTCGACGGACAACGTCAACTACCATCCGTTCACGAACGAAACCGGCAACGTGATCTTCAAGGTGCCGTTCGACAGCCCGGCGACGATCGAAAGCGCGGCGATCGCTTCGGCCGGCGCGACGTTCACGGTGGCGTTCAATCCGGCGGCGGCGGGCGGTGCGGCCAGGGCGTACGCGTTCGCGGACTATCCGGGCACCGACATTTCGCAGTGGGGCGAGCCGGTCGAGGAGGTGACGCTTCCGCAGACGGCCAAGCATACGTTCGCGTTCGAAATGCCGGCGGGGGCGCGATATGTGGCGTTCCTGTGCGAAAACGGCGAATTCATCTACACGACCGGGTCGGTTCCGGTAGGCGAAATCGAGCTCGCCGACGAGAGCGCGGTCGACGCGAGGTTCGTGCAGGTCGCGGACGCGGGGCAGATCTCGGCGGAGATCGAAGTGAACATCGTCTCGACCGGCGGCGCCGGAGGCGTCGACATCACGGTCGAATACGGCTACGAACCCGGCGATCTTTCCTATTCGCACACGACCAATTCGCTCGCCGCCGGCGTCCGCACCGTGAAGCTGCCGGGGCTCGACCCCGACCACTTGTACTACGCCCGGATAACCTCGAGCAACGGTTCGGCGGCCGGCGAACCGTCAGAAGTGTTTTCGTTCAAGACCGCGAAGGTTCCGTCCATGTACGGCTCAACCAGAGCGAGCGGCGTTTCGCTGCCGGGGCTCTGGCAGGCGATGGAGTCGGGCGGGATAACCGGCGACGTGCTCGACCACCCGACGACGGTGAGGACGCTTTCGCCGTGGGCGGGCAACATGTGGTTCAACCCGGGAGCGTCCGACCCGAAATGGACGGTATGGGATCGCGACGGGGTCGAGGGCGAGTGCGGCTGGATAAACGGCTACGAGATCGCCTACAAGGGCTACATCTATCTCGAGGCTGGGATGAACCTTTTGTTCGGCACGCAGATCGACGACTACTGCACGATCGATTTCAACGGCGTCCGCTACTTGGAACGAAACAACGGCCAGGTCAACCCGGGCGTCATAGCCGAGACGGGATGGTATCCAATCCAGGTCATCTTCGGCGATTGGCTCGGCGGCGCCGGCAACCAGTACTGGAACGGGTTCTCGATGATGGTCGACGGATACAACTGGGTGCACCCGATCGACGCCGGCGACGGAGCGCTGTTGAGGACCGCCCCCGGCGTGTGCGACGGCAGGGTGGTTTCGCATTCCGTCGGCGCCGGAGCGCTGTCGGCCGAGCTCGAATTCGGCGCGTGGCGCTACGCCGACGGGCTGGCGCTCCACATCGTCTACGGCGACGAGGCCGGCGGCGACGAGCCGGAGACGTGGGCGAACGACGACACCGTCGCGACCATCGACAAGGAAGATCTCGGCTACGCCTATGTCGGGCTTTCGGGCTGCGGCACGGCGTACCATTTCGCGCGCTTCTACATCGTCGACCCGGTCAGCGAAATCTGGCAGTGGTGCGGGGACGCGCTGTACATGCCCGACGCCGCCAAGCCGGTCGTCGGCGAGTTCTCGCTCGACGGCAGCTTCGGCGACAAGTTGAGGATAACCGGGTCGGTCTCGTCGGCCGGCGCGGGCGAGGCGGCGACGCTCACCGTATTCGTCTCCGCCAACGCCGACATGTCCGGCGCCGTCGCGTGGGAGATCGCCGGAACTTACGCCTCCGGCGACGGAATCGACGAGACTCTCTTCGAGGCCGACACGGCGTCGGCGCGCTACATCGCGCCGGGGTCGACGAGATATGTGCGTCTTCAGCTCGCCGCGCAGTCGGGGGCGAAGGACGTTTCGAAGACGGTGCAGGTCGCGCTCGCTTCCGCCGCTTCGTTCAAGGCGCTGTCGTTCTCGGCGGTTGACGCCAACGCGTTCGTCACCATGTCCGGCGCTCTGGCCGACACCGGCGCGGGCGCCGGCGAGGCCACGGTATACCTCTACGCCGGAATGGGCGAAAACAGCCTCGAACTCAGAGACAGCCGCGTCGTGACGCGCGAAAACCCGTCGTTCACGTTCACCAACGAATATCCGCAGGTCAACGCGACTGGCTACTACAAGTACATCGTCTCCAACGCCTGCGACACGGCGTTCTGGACCGTCGACAGTGGAGTCATGTCGATATTCGTGCGCGACCAGTATGCGTATTACTGGGACGATTCAGTGCACGACGGAGCGTGGGAGACCGCGGCGAACTGGTCGGTGGAGGGCAATCCGCCGCAGGCGACATGGCCGAACACGTCGCATTGCGCGGCGGTGTTCGCCGTCGATCCCGCCGAGACCAATACGCCGTACCGCGTGACGCTGACCAGCCGCGTATACGTAAACACGCTGCACATAACCACGGCGGGAACAGACATCACGTTCGAGGGCAACGGATACAACGGCGCCGACTTCAACTCGAGCTCTTCCGGCATCTACCACGAAAACTGGTGGGTCGCCGACTACTTTGCCGAGAATGTCGCGATCACGTTCAAGAACCTGCACTTCAACTCGACCAGGGTGATGTTCAACAACGGCATGCATCTCACCTTCGACAACGCCTACGGCTACATGCGCAGCGATTCCTATGTCGAATACAAGAACTACTGCGAACTGCTGCTCAAGAACGGCGCGACATTCGCCCAGCACGGAGGCTCGTTCCGTGCGGTCGGCGGCCACAATTTCAGGCTCGCCATTGACGACTCGACGTTCATCCTGCCGAGTTTCGGCTGCATCTACATGGCGGTCAACGCATGGAGCTCGGGCGACTGGGACATCGAGTTCTACGGCGCCAACCCGGTTCTCGAGGCGCGCTACCACTGCATCGCGTACCAGACCGACAACATAAACGCGGTGGAACCGCGCATGATCTTCCACGTGCCGGCCGGCGGCTACACGAGAGAGCCGGTGCATTGCTACAACGACGGTGGCTGGGATTTCTCGGCCGGCCAGGCGCGGTTGCTCGTCGAAGTCGCCAATGATTCGCCCGCGCGCGTCACCGGCGCCGACTGCCCGCTCATCGTCTGCAGCGCGCCCAACCACTTCAAGGATTCCCTCGTCGAACTCGGCGCATGGACTGCGTACGACACCGAGGATATCGCCGAGGCGACCCAGATACGCGCAGTGATACCGCGCGGCGGAACCGTCATTTTCATAAGGTAAGGAGCTGTATGGATATGAGAAACGTTTGGGTCGCGGCTTTCGCTGCGGCGGTAGGGGGAGTTGCGGCCAATGCGTCGCCGGCGGTTGACGGTATCGCCATAACCGCGGCGGGCCCTGCGTCGGCGAAGGTCTCGTTCAACATAACCGATCCCGACGGCGGGTGGGACTATCTGGTCAGATACGGCCGTTCGGCCGACAATCTCGACCGCACGTTCCCGCTTGCGCAGGCGGTCGGGGAAGCTGGCGCGGCCGAATACGTGTTCGACGGGCTGTCGGCGGGGACGCTCTACTATGCGCGGCTCTACGCCGGCGACAACGCGCTCGGCGAAGTGAAGGCGGTCGTGACGACGGTCGATCCGGTCAGTGATGCCGTGTATGCGGGGCTCAAGTTTAGTGCGCGCGCATGGAACGCGTGGTATCCGGTTCTCGATCCGCTTCGCGAAGGCGATGACGCCCACCGCTATTGGGATCCGCGAGCGTTCTTCACCGGCTACAGTTTCGCGGACACGTTGGCCGACTGGGCCAATTATCTTGAAATGAGCAATCCCGTCACAGCCGCGTTCGGCGGCTATGCGTATTTCGCCGCCGGCGTACCCTATACCTTCACGATCGATTCGTTCGTGAAGACATACCAGATCGAAGTCGACGGCGAGGTGTTCTACGGCAATCGCGACGACTTCCCCGACAGCGCGCCGGAATCACACACCCATACGTTCGCTTCGACGGGATGGCACGAGGTCAAGTTCATCGTCGGCGTGCCGGGAGGATGCACCGGGTACGTTTCGGAAAACGGTCTCACCGTCTCGCTCGACGGCGGCGCGACGAAGGTCAAGTACGGCGAAAGCGGCGACGGAACGGTGTTCCGCACCGTCGCCACGGAGAAAATGTCCTGCGCGTTTCTCGGCACGGACGGCGCCAACGCCATTGTCGGGGCGGATTTCGACGCCTCGCTCGAAGGGGCGACGGTATATGCGTGTTTCGCGTCCGTCTACGGAGCCAATGATCTCGCGGCGTGGATGACGGAAGAGATCGACATTCTCGCGGTCGGCCAGCGCTTGGGGTCGTATTCGATCGCGATACCTTCCGGCGCCAGATACTTCCGCCTCGCCGCGGTAAAGGACGAGACCGCGACCTGGTCGCCGAGCTCCGCGATAGCCGATATCGAGCCGGCAGCCGCCGGTGCGCTGATGGCGAAACTCGTTTCGGTCCACGCAGTCTCCAAGACCGCGTTTGAAGTCGATTTCAACTTCTACGGCAACGGCAACGAAGGGGACGAGTATGATTTCGAGCTCGACTACGGTACGTCGGCAAACGATCTCAGGTGGCGCTCGGTTCTCGACAGCCAGGTTTCTGAGGTTGGCGTCAAGGCGCACACGGTTGACGGGCTGACTCCAGGGCGGACGTATTACGCGCGGCTCTACGGCGTCAGAAACGGGGTGCGCACCGCCATCGGCGACCTTGTCGGCGTCACTACCGAGGCCGAGGTTGGCGCGACGGTGTCGGCGAATGTCGGGCTTTGGGAAATCAAGAAATACACGAACAACCAGAACGATTTCAATCCGCTCGAAACGGAAGCCGGAGATGGCGAACTGCAACGGCACCGCGAGCTCGGGATGCCGGCTTTCGCCAAGTTGTCGTGGGTGTCGGAGCTTGACGGAAGCTCCAACACCTGGCCGATCGACTCCGGCTGGCTCAACAACGGCTTCGGCTACAAGGGATACATGTACATGACCGCCGGCAAGACGTATTCGTTCAGGGTGGCGATGATGGCCCAGACGATCTTTATCGGGTTCGACGGCGGGGAGCTGTCGGCCCAGTGGCTTAGTCTGGATCCGTTCGATTACTATGTCGATCTGTCGTACAAGTACTCTCCGCAGACCACCGGCTGGCATCTGGTGCACACGGTCGGGCTCAGAGACAGAAGCATCTCGTCGGAGCAGGCCGACGTGTACGGGCTCGAATATTCCGACGACGGTGGGGCGAACTGGCACGCGATGGAGGATCCTGGCGACGGAACTCTGTTCCGCACCGATCCGGCCACGCCGCTTTCGCTCGACAATCCGTCGATCGTCGCCGGCAAGCTGCGGGCGACTGCGGCTTTCGACGCATGCATCGAAGGGTATGGCGTCTACGCCTGTTTCGGTGACGACTACGCCGGCGACAGCTTCGACGACTGGGACGACGCGATAGCGCTCGACGCCGTCGGCGAGGGCGAGCGAATAAGGAGCGTTTCGGCGAGCATTCCGTCCGGAGCCGCATACTGCCGCTTCGTGGCGGTCAAGGACGGCGAATACATCTGGGCGGGCACCGAAGCGCTGGCGGAACTCTCGTCCGCCGACGAGGAAACGCTCGACGCGTCGCTCGTTTCGGTCGCCTCGACCGGGCTCTACTCCGCGACCTTCAATCTTAACATCGCGATTCCCGAAGGCGCCGGCGACGACTGCGACGTCGTGTTCACGGTGCATCCGGCAAACAGCGAATGGTCGTTCGAACGCACGGTCAGCGGCGTCGCCGGCGGCGCGGTCGCGGTCGTCTTCGACGGGCTGAGGTCCGGACGAGACTACGATGTGACATTCCATGCCGAGTGCGGGGAATTGGCGAGCGCTGAAAGCGCGCCGGTCAGAATCTCGACTGCGGCCGGGGTCGATCTGCCGGGTTTCGCTGGAATCTGGCAGGGACGAGGAACGGCGTGGGACCGCCACTGGAACCAGGATATAATGTCGCTCGAGGTCGGCACGGAGCCGAACCAGAGATGCCGCCAGCTCGGGCCGATGCCGGTATTCCACTACTACCTGGGCGGGGCTGCGTATTCGTGGAGCAACCCGTTCGATCCGGATACTTCCAGCTCGTGGACGGGTGAATGCGTCTTCGTCTACGACGGATACATCCGCCTCGAAGAAGGGGCGTACGCATTCGACTACACGGTCGATTCCGGCGTCAACATCGTAATCGACGGCGAAACGGTCGCGTGCACGCTCGACAACCTCAACCACACCGCCGTCTACAACTGCGCAAAGAGCGGCTGGCACAGCTTCCATTTCGAAACCCAAAACATGGACTACTGGGGCGGATACGCCGGCGGCATGGCCGGCGCGGACAGTTTGAGGATGTCGAGGAACGGAGGGGCTTGGCGGCAGCTGTTGGATCCTGGCGACGGGTCTCTCTTCAGGGTCGCGCCAGGTTTCGAATGCACGTTTTCGGAATCAGGCGGCGTGCTTTACGTCCGGAGCGACTACGACGGAGAGGACGCGGTCGCCATCGCCTACGGAACCTCGGACGGAGGGGACTGGCCCGGCGATTGGGACAGCACCGCGAGCGTGGCTTTCACCGGCGGCGAATATGCGCTCGACTACAGTTCGCTCGCTTCGGGCGGCTACGCGAGAGGCTTCACGATCGACGGTTCGGGCAACCGCACGTCGCTTTCGGAACTCGTGCATCTCGCGCCTCCAGAGTTGCCGGTTCTCGCAGACGTGATCGATGTCGACGTTTCCGACGGCGAGACGATTTCCGTCGACGCCTCGGCAATATCGCTCGGCGAAACCGCGGCTTCGGCCAGACTCTACATAGCGACCAGCGCCGATTTCTCCGACGCCGAAATCGCCGACGAAAAAGTGATAGCAGCGACCGGTCCGTTCGCGCTGAGCGCCGATTCGTTCGGCGGAGCCGGACTTGCCGCCGACACGGTCTATTACTGGTGCGTCGCGCTTTCAGCAGACTCCGGAGCCGAAGACACGCTTCAGGGAAGCGTTGCGATGGCCGGCGCGCCGGAACTCGGGGGCGCGATCGGCGCGGAGGCTTCAGGATGGAACGCCGTATTCCGCTGCCAGGTGGCGAAACTCGGGGCGGGAACGACGACGCTGACGCTCTTCACCGGCGCAGGACCATCGTCGCTCACCAATACCGCTTCGCGCACGATCAGTTCGATCGGGCTGAACGAAGTCGCCGTCGAATTCCCGTTCGTGAACGAAACCGTGAATTACCGCTTCGAGATATCCAGCGATGCCGGCAGCTCCTTCAGCGCGATAGGTTCGCTCGATCTCATCGACAACAGCGTCTACTACTGGAAAGCTTCGGTGACGAACGGAAATTGGACCGATCCGAACAATTGGTCCGACGCCTCCGGCGGGGCTCTGGACGGACGCTGCAGCTATCCGCAGACTTCGCAGACCGCCGCCCGGTTCGACAACGTCGCCGCGGCGACGACGGTAGTCGTGCCCGGCGATCTGAAAGTCGGGTCGATGGCGTCGGGATCGACCGATGCGGACATCAAATTCGTTCTCGCCGCGGTCAATCCGGCAGTCTCCCAGATCGCCTTGCACGCGCTCAACGGCACCGGGTCGCGCACCGAATTCGCGATCACCGTGCCGAAAGGCGGCTACGAGAACCAGCCGCTCATCAACCAGACCGATCCGGTATACAACTGGGCGGTGCAGTTCGTCAACTCGCCGAAGGAGATCGTGCTTTCGGTAAATCCCGATTCGCCGGCCATGCAAGGAGGCAAATGGGATATGGACGTTCTCGAATGGAGCTACGGTCTCGACGCATCGAAGGTCGTGTTCGCGAACCGCGGAGGGGCGGAGTTCTATTTCGTCTACCAAGGTTCGCTGAAAGAACCGGCGTACGAAGGCGAGAATCCGACGGGGATACGCGTTTCCATCGCCAACAAGGGGCTCGCGATACTGGTGCGCTGACGGCGGAAACGCGACAATCCCGGCGCGACCATCCCGCATTTCCGATCCCCGCCGGGAACGGAAATATGATATAATACGCGCATAAGAAAGATACGGAGATTTAAAACATGATTCTGCTTCTCGGAAACGACGCATATTCGCCGTTCAGGATGGACGCGCTGAGGGATGCCATAGCCAAGGCCGATCCATCGGCCGGACCGGTCGACATCGACGCGAAATGGGTGTATGCGCTGCAGTTCGCCGACAGTGCTTTCCCAGCAGAGGAACTGTCGCGCGCGGCGACGCTGCTGGGCGCGGTTGGCGACTGCGACCGGGCGGATTTCTTCGTGTTTCCCCGCAAAGGCACCATTTCGCCGTGGTCGTCGAAGGCGACCGACATTTTCAGAAACTGCGGACTGAAGTCCATCCTGCGCGTGGAGCGCGGGATACGGTATCTCGCGTCGAAGCCCCTGGGAGACAAATGTCTCGCCGAGCTTTACGACAAGATGACGGAGGGGGTCTACGAAGACGTTTCGGACATCTTCGACGAAGCCGAGCCGCGTCCGGGCAGGACGTATGACGTGATCGGCAGGGGCGTGGAGGCGATACGCGAGGCGAACGCGGAGATCGGGCTTGCGATTTCAGAGCCGGAAATGGAGTATCTCGCGAAAAGCTTCAAAGCGGCCGGCAGAAACCCGACCGACACCGAGCTTACCATGTTCGGGCAGGTCAATTCCGAACACTGCCGGCACAAGATTTTCGGCGCCGAGTTCGTCATCGACGGCAAGAAGAAGCCGAATTCGCTGTTCGGCATGATCAAAAACACGCACAAGAAGCAGCCGTCCCGCACGCTGTCGGCGTACAAGGACAATTCGGCGGTCATGGAAGGGTTCCGCACCGACGTGTTCGCGATCGATCCGAAGACCAGCCGGTATTCTTTCCGCAAGGAGCAGGTCGACCAGCTGATGAAGGTCGAGACGCACAACCATCCGACGGCGATTTCGCCGTTCCCCGGCGCGGCGACCGGCGTCGGCGGGGAGATTCGCGACGAGTCGGCGACGGGAACGGGTTCGCGCACGGTCGCCGGCATCTGCGGGTTCATGGTTTCGAATCTGCGCATACCCGGCTTTCCCCAACCGTGGGAGCGGGTGTTCGCCGATTTTCCGTCGCGGCTGGCGACGCCGCTTGAGATAATGATCGACGGGCCGATCGGCGGGGCGGCGTTCGGCAACGAATTCGGGCGTCCGCAGCTTTGCGGGTTCTTCCGCACGTACGAGGGAGAGATCGCCGGCGAACTTCGCGGGTACCACAAGCCGGTCATGCTTGCCGGCGGCATGGGGGTGATCCGCCGCAGTCAGGTGGAGAAGCGCGACGTGAAGCCGGGCGCGCTTATCGTGCAGATCGGCGGACCGGCGATGAGAATCGGCCTCGGCGGCGGAGCGGCCAGCTCGATGATGACCGGAACCAATTCGGAAGCGCTCGATTTCAATTCGGTGCAGCGCGGCAACGCCGAGATGCAGCGTCGCTGTCAAGGCGTCATCGACGCGTGCAGCTGGCTCGGAAAGGCGAATCCCATTCTCTCGATCCACGATATCGGCGCGGGCGGGCTTTCGAACGGATGCCCCGAGCTGGTCGAGGCGTCGGGCGGCAGGTTCGAGCTCCGCAAGGTGCACAACGAAGAGCGTTCGATGAACCCGATGGAGATATGGTGCTGCGAGGCGCAGGAGCGCTACGTGCTCGCGCTCAAGCCCGAGGCGCGGAGTTTCTTCGAGGGGCTGTGCAAGCGCGAACGCTGCCCGGTCGCGTTCATCGGCGTAGCGACCGGAGACGGCAAGCTCGTGCTCGAAGATTCCCATTTCGGCGACCGGCCGATCGACATGGACATCAAAGTCCTGCTCGGCAAGCCGCCGCGAATGGTCCGCAAGGTCAAGCGCGCGAAGAAGCCGCGGCTTTCGACGAATTTCGAGGGCGTCAAGCCGATCGACGCGCTGACCAGGGTTCTGCATCTGCCGGCGGTCGCCGACAAGACGTTCCTCGTCACGATCGCCGATCGCACGGTGACCGGCCGCGTCGCGCGCGACCAGATGGTCGGCAGGTTCCAGCTGCCGGCCGCCGACTGCGCGGTGGCGACGATGGGCTACAAGACTTTCGAAGGGCAGGCGATGTCGACGGGCGAACGCAGCCCGGTCGCGCTGCTCGACGGACCGGCTTCAGGCAGGATGGCTGTCGCCGAGGCGCTCACCAATCTCGCAGCCGCCGACGTCGGCGACATTTCCAGGGTTCGGCTTTCGGCGAACTGGATGGCTCCGTGCGGAGAGCCGGGCGAGGACGCGACGCTCTACGATACGGTGGAGGAAGTCGGGCTCAGGTTCTGTCCGAAACTTGGCGTGTCGATTCCGGTCGGCAAGGATTCGTGCTCGATGCACACGACATGGACCGATTCGAACGGCGAGCGGAAGAAGCAGGTCGCGCCGCTGTCGCTGGTCGTATCCGGCTTCGCGCCGGTCGACGACGTGCGTCTCACGCTGACGCCGGATCTGAAGCCAGATCCGGCCGGCGAAAGTTCGTTCCTCGTCTATGTCGATCTTTCGAAGGGCGAAACCCCGCTCGGCGCCACCGCGCTCGCGCAGGTCTACGGGCAGCTCGGCGGCGACCACGCCGACGCGGACGCGGCGCTTCTGCGCCGGTTCTTCAACGCGATGCAGAAGATCGTGAAGGGCGCCCTCGCGCTGGCCTACCACGACCGTTCCGACGGCGGAATCGCGGTGACGCTTGCGGAGATGGCGATAACCGGAGGCCGCGGAATCGTGGCGAAACTCCCGGACGGCGATGCGCTCGAACAGCTGTTCAACGAACAGCCTGGCGCGGTTCTGCAGGTCGCGGAGAGCAAGGTGCGCGAGGTGCTGGACGTTTTCAAGGCGGCGCGGGTTCCCGCAGCCGTCTGCGGCGCGGTCGCTCGATCTTCGCGTGGCTTCGAGATTTTCGTCGGCGCCAGGCAGGCGCTCAAGACTGACATCACCTATCTGCGCCGGGCGTGGAGCGAGACCACATACCGCATGCAGGCGCTGCGCGACAATCCGGCGAGCGCGAGGCAGGAATACGACAATGCGCTGGACGAGACCGATCCCGGCATGACGTTCCGCCTGACGTACGATCCGGACGCGAAGCCGAAGAAGGCGGCCAGGGGCAAGGCGCCGAAGATGTGCATTCTGCGCGAGCAGGGAGTGAACGGCCACATCGAGATGGCGGCGGCGTTCGCGCTCGCCGGTTTCGAGACGCAGGACGTGCACATGTCCGATCTCATCGCCGGAAGAACCGGTCTCGAAGATTTCGACGGACTTGTCGCGTGCGGCGGGTTCAGCTACGGCGATGTTCTCGGGGCCGGTTCGGGATGGGCCAGATCGATATTGTTCAACGAACGGCTCAAAGAGATGTTCAAGCGGTTTTTCGAGCGTCCGGACACTTTCTCGCTCGGCGTATGCAACGGCTGCCAGATGCTGAGCCAGCTGAAGGAGATAATCCCAGGCGCCGGCGGATGGCCGAGATTCGTGAAGAACATATCCGAACAGTTCGAGGCGCGCTATGCGACGGTGGAGATCGAGCCGAGCCCGTCGATATTCTTCCGCGGCATGGAAGGTTCGCGCCTGCCGATCGCGGTCGCGCACGGCGAAGGACGGGTCATCACCGACGGCTGGACGCCTTCGATATGCGCGGCGCATTTCGTAGACGGACGCGGAGAGGCGACCATGCGCTATCCGTACAATCCGAACGGTTCCCTCGGCGGGCAGACGGCGTTCACGACGGCAGACGGCCGCGCGACAATCATGATGCCGCATCCGGAGCGCGGCTTCAGGGCGTGCCAGCTTTCGTACAATCCCGGAACGTTCAAGAACGACGGGCCGTGGATGAGGATGTTCCGCAACGCCTACGAATTCGCTACGAGGGGATAGACCGATGGGCTGGTTTCTTGGCTGTATAGCTTTTCTGGCGCTCGGCTACATCCTGTACGGGAGAATAGTCGAGCGGCTGGTCGGTCCCGACGGGAGAAAAACGCCGTGCGTCGCCAATCCCGACGGTGTGGACAGAATTCCTATGCCGCAGTGGAAGAACATGCTCATACAGCTGCTCAACATCGCTGGCGTGGGCCCGGTCATCGGCGTGATTCTCGGCATAAAATTCGGGAAGATCGCGCTGTTGATCATCCCGGTCGGGTGCGTGTTCATGGGCGCGGTCCACGATTTTCTCGCCGGGATGATTTCGCTCAGAAGAAACGGCGCCAACCTGCCCAAAATCGTCACGGAGTTTCTCGGCAAAGGATATGCGACGGCGTTTTCGTGGATCATGGTCGCGCTGCTGCTGCTGTGCGCGACAGTGTTCATCAACGTCCCTGCCAAACTGGCCGATGCGACGTGGTTCCCCGGAGCGAACGCATTCTGGATCGCGGTCGGATCCGTGTTCGCCTATTACATGGCGGCGACTCTGTTTCCGGTCGACAAGATCATCGGCAGGGTGTATCCGTTTTTCGGCGCGCTGCTCATCGCCGGTTCGGCGGCGATTTCGGTATCGTTGATAGTCGCCGGCTTCCGGTCGACGGAGATTCTCGCCGACTGCGCCGGGTTCGACGGCTTCAAAAGCGCCAATCCGATATTCCCGTGCCTGTTCGTGACGATAGCGTGCGGGATAATCTCCGGGTTCCACGCGACGCAGAGCCCGATCGTCGCGCGCACGATGAAGAGCGAGCGCGAGGCGCGCGCGACATTTTTCGGCATGATGATTCTCGAAGGCGCAATCGCGATGGTCTGGGCCGCGAGCGCGCTCGCGCTCTACAATATCGCGCCGGAAAATCTCAAACTCTCCGGTCCGGTCGTTCTCGGCAACATCGCGACGCATTTTCTGGGGCCATGGATGGGCGGCGTTACGGTCGCCGCCATAATCGCGCTAGCCGTGACCAGCGGCGACACGGCGCTCAGGTCGGCGCGGCTTTCGCTCGGGGAGATGCTGGGGATCGGACAGGTCGGGCTCGCGCAGCGGATTTTCACCTGCATTCCCCTGGTGGCCGTCATCGCCGCTCTGCTCTGGTGGTCCAACGCGGACGCGAACAGTTTCAACCGTCTGTGGAACTATTTTGCGTGGGGCAACCAGACGATCTCGGCGACCGCACTGATGTGCGGCGCGGTCTGGATGATGCGCGAAGGCAAGAAGTTCGCATCGCTCGTCGCGCTTTTGCCGGGAATGTTCATGACCGCGGTCGTTTCGTCGTTCATACTCTGGACGTCGCCGGGTAAAGGGCAGGTATGGGGACTCGTGCCTGGCGGTCTGCCGCTCGGGGCTTCGGTCGCGCTCGGTTGGGTCGCGGCTGCGGCTTTCGCGGTCTATGCGTATATGGGTGCGAGACAGGAATAGACCTGGGATTCAGCAAAGTCGCGGTAGACAAGGGCGTGGTGTTCGGTTCCGGCGGGCTGGTCTT
>JAGDAE010000170.1 GCA_017959645.1 Kiritimatiellia bacterium | reverse complement strand
GCGCCGAGGCGGCGGTTCGCGCCGGGGTCGGGATGCTGCAGCTGCGCATGAAGGGCGTCGCGCGCGGGGAATACCTGCGCGTCGCGCGCGAAGTGCGCGCAGCCACGCGCGGCAGCGCGACGAAGTTCATCGTCGACGACGACCCGGAAGTCGCTGCCGAAGCGCAGGCGGACGGCTTGCACGTCGGGCAGGACGACATGAAAGTCGCCGAAGTGCGCCGGCGTTGGCCGTCGATAGGAATCGTCGGGCTCTCGACCCACTCGCCGGCGCAGGCCGCGGCTTCGGTCGCGCAGAGCCCGGACTACATCGGCGTCGGACCGGTCTGGGCGACGCCGACGAAAGCGATTCCCGACCCGACGCTCGGGCTGGAGACGATGGGCGAAATGATCCGCTCGGTGCCGTATCCGGCCGTCGCCATCGGTGGAATCGACGCCGAAAGGCTCCCTGCGGTAATCGCGGCCGGCGCGCGCAACTACGCCGTAGTGCGGGCGGTATGCGCGTCTAAAGACCCGTATTCGGCGATCATGCGCCTCAAGGAGACGGAAAAAGCGGCATTTGCCGTCCCTTGAAAATCAAATATGAGCCTTCCCGGCGTTTTATGTGATGCTTCGCCGGGATTTCCAAGGGGGTGTCGACCGATTGCGGAGCGGTGCGACGGCCGGCGGAGGGACTGGAATGGCGGTTTTTGGGTGCATAGTTGCGCTTTTCTGTGCCATTGCGGCACTATTCATACACGCTTTTGGCGGTTGACGTCCATGCCGAGGTCAATGCGCATTGAGGGGGTATGTCAATGCACATTGACGGGGGTGGGAATGCGCATTGACGCCACTCACCCATCCGTACCTTCGCGAATGCGGTATGGCCGGCATGGAAAATTATCGGCGGTTCTGCGCCCACCGGAGGGGCGAAATATGATATAATACGCAAAATTTTCATTCACTTGGGAGCAATAGATGTTCAAGGCGGTATCGAACAAGACGGCGTTTCCGAAAATGGAGGAGGAGATCCTCGCGTTTTGGGAGAGGGATTCCATTTTCGAAAAGTCGCTGAAGCGCAACGAGGGCAAGGAGCGGTACAAGTTCTACGACGGGCCTCCGTTCGCGACGGGTCTGCCGCACTACGGGCATCTGCTGGCCGGAACCATAAAGGATATCGTGCCGCGCTACCAGACGATGCGCGGCAAGTACGTCGAGCGGCGTTTCGGCTGGGATACGCACGGTTTGCCGATCGAGGCGCTGGCGCAGAACGCGCTCGGGGTCGCCGGTGCGCACGAGATCAAGGCGCTCGGCGTGGACAAGTTCAACGAGCAGTGCCGCTCGATGGTGCTCAAATACGTCGGCGAGTGGAAGAAGACGGTGCGCCGCATGGGCAGGTGGGTCGATTTCGACCACGACTACAAGACCATGAACCCCGATTTCATGGAGACGATCTGGTGGGTGTTCAAGCGGCTGTGGGACCAGAAGCGCATCTACCGCTCGCACCGCATAATGCCGTATTCGTGGAAGCTGTCGACGCCGCTTTCGAATTTCGAGGCGGGGTCGAACTACAAGGACGTGCAGGATCCGGCGGTGACGGTGAGGACGCGCGCGCTTTCGGGCGAGTCGCAGGCGATGAAAGATCTGCTCGCGGCGGAGAAGACGGTGTATCTTCTCGTCTGGACGACGACGCCGTGGACGCTGCCCGAGAATCTGATGATGTGCGCGGGCGCGTCGATCGACTACGTGGCGGTCAGGGATCTCACCGACGCGGAGCGGCCGGTCTACATAATGGCCAAGGCGCGGCTGGAGCACATCTTCAAGAAGGAGGAGCAGTACGAGACGGTGGCCGAATTCAAGGGAACCGAGCTCAAGGGCGCGTCGTACGAGCCGATATTCCCGTATTTCGCCGAGTGCGCGGCCGAGGGGGCGTTCAAGGTTCTCAACGACGACTACGTGACGACCGGCGACGGCGTCGGCATCGTGCATATCGCCCCGGCGTACGGCGAGGACGACTTCAGGGTGTGCAAAGAGGCGGGGATGACGGCGATCGCCGACCCGCTCGACGCGAGCTGCAACTTCACCGCGAAGATACCCGAATACGCTGGGCGCTTCTGCAAAGACTGCGACAAGGACATAATCAAGCGCCTCAAGGCCGAGGGCAAGCTCGTGCACCAGGCGACGATCGTCCACTCGTATCCGTTCTGCGACCGCACCGACACCCCGCTCATCTACCGCGCGATCGACGCGTGGTACGTGCGCGTGGAGGATCTCCACGAGCGTCTCGCGAAGAACAATGCGGGTGTGCACTGGACGCCCGACTACGTCGGCGAGAAGCGCTTCGGCAACTGGCTCGAGGAGGCGCGCGACTGGAACATCTCCCGCAACCGCGTCTGGGGCAGCTGCATCCCGGTGTGGGTGAACGACGACGATCCGTCCGACATGATTTGCGTCGGTTCCGTCGCCGAGCTTGAGGCGCTGTCGGGCGAAAAGGTCGC
>JAGDAE010000017.1 GCA_017959645.1 Kiritimatiellia bacterium | reverse complement strand
TAAACCGCAAGCGCCGCTAGCAGAAGATAGACAAGCTTCTGTCGAAGCAGGGCGGACGATGAGCGGGACGTTGAAGGCGGCGGGCGTATTTCTGGCCGGCTGCGCGGTTTTTGCGCAGGGGTGCGTCTCGTATCCCGAAAAGGTGCGTCCGGTCAAAACGCAGCTCGCGCTCGGGGTGGACGATTCGCTCCCGCTGCGCTACGATGCCGAAGACGAAGACGGCCGCAACCGGCTTCTGGCTCTTTCGGAAAAAGGGCGGCTCGAGAAGCTGCAGGTGCGCTACCGGGAAAGCGACGGATACTACCGCGAGGCGATCGAGTTCAGCGACGCGCTGGAGGACAAGGCGCTGGTGAGCGCCGGCGACGTGCTGCAGAAGTCGCTGGCGTCGACCTACGGCAACGATCTTTCGCTCGATTACCCGGTAGTCGGTTTCGAGCGCATGATGCTGCACCAGCTCGACGCCTTCGACCGCATAGCGATAGGCGACTTCGACGGTTTCGGGGTGGATGTCAGGCACATGGAGAAATGCCGCAACGATACGTTCAGGCTCTTGCGGCGGGACCGCGAGGCGATCGACGCCAAACTCGGAAAGACCAAACTGGACGAACTTACCGGCAGCCTGGCGTACAAGGCGCTCATGGGAGACGCCGTCGCGATGGCTTCGGGGGCGAAACATTCGACCGACAACGCATACGCCATGTATCTGGTCGGACTGTACCATGAAATGCGCGGCGAACGCTCGAGCGCGAAGAAGGCGTATTCCGACGTCGAACGGATGCAGCCCGGTCTCGCGGCGGTCAAAGAAGGCCTTGCGCGCGTCGGCGGCCGCAAGCTTGCGCCAGGCGAAGGAGAAGTGGTCGTGTTCTTCGAAGAAGGGTTCATACCCCGCAAAAGCAACCGCCGCTTCGAATACGGCGGACTTTTCACGACGGTGGTGTGGGACATGCCGTACTATTCGGCGGCGGACTGCATGCCGTACGAAGATGGGGGACCGCTGCTCGTGGCCGAGGGACGCAAGGCGCTGGCGAAAACCGTTCCGATGTGCGATCTCGCCACGCTGGCCGCAAAGGCGCACGAGGAGAGAATGCACGGCATCATCGCCCGGCAGATATCCCGCACGACCGTGAAAGCGGTCACCCGCGCGATTTTCTCCGGAATGGCGCTCGCCGGGGCGTACTGCGCGGCGAACAACATCGGAGACAACAAGGGGTATACCCAGATGGCGCTGCTGGCCGTCGGGATCGCAGGTTCCATCGGCATGTCTATCATGGCGGCCGCCACGGAACAGGCCGACCTGCGCAGCTGGCTGCTGCTGCCGCGGCAGGTCCAGATAGCGCGTTTTCCGCTGAAGGCCGGCAAACACCAGCTCATGCTGGCGACGGTGGACAAATGCGAAAAGCTCTCTGTCGAAGTAAAGCCGGGCGCGAAGACGATAATCCACTGCACGTCGGTACCTGGGGTCATGCGCTGCTTTGCGAAATGCATGGACAAAATGAAATGAAAGGAAAACCATGAAACTGAAATCGCCTGCCGCAATGTTCGCGGCCGCCTGCATCGCGGCGGCCGGGTGCGCGTCAATTTCGACCGACGGCCTGGAAGTCGCCGCGGCGGAGGGGGGCGGAGCCGCAGTGCGCGTCGACGACTATTTCTTCTCCCGTCACGTGGAGGTCGAAGATGTCAACTGCGCAAGAACGGATATGGGTTTTCTCAAAGCGTCGGCGTACGTCCGCAACAAGGGCGCGCGCGACTTTCACATACAGTACAAGTTCAAATGGTTCGACGCCGACGGCCTTGAGGTCGGGCCGGACGGCAGGCCGTGGGAGCAGGCGTGGATGCGCGGGGGCGAGGCGATTACCCTTGCCGCCGCCGCGCCGGACGTTTCGGCCGTGCGTTTCGTCGTGCGCATAAGGCGCATGCAGTAGGAATTTCGGTTTGCAGGAAAGGAAAACACAATGAAAGCCATACAGACTGTCGCCGCCGCGCTCGCGGCTGCCGTCGCGGCGCTCGCCGGGGGCGGATGCGCGACTTCGAACTCTCCATACCGGCCGCCTGACGAGCCTCGCCACGGCCGCACCGTCTATTTCAATTCGTACGATCTGCAGCAGTGCGCGGTCGCCATGATCGATTCGATGCTGGCCGACCGGGCTCTCGACAAGAAACTCCAAAGGCAGTTCCCCGACCGCGTTCCGGTCGTCGACGTGAAAGAAATACGCAACGAAACGTACCAGCTCGGACTGCAGCTCGACAGCATCGCCGACACGATGAGAACGCGGCTGACGGGGTCGGGCAAGTTCGATTTCGTCGACCGCGAAATGGAGCGGGTCATCGCCGGCGAAATCGCCGACGACATGGACAGCGCGCTCGTCGACGCCGGCGCGATCGCCGACACCGGCTCGCACGCCGCCGCCGACTACCTTCTGAACGGATGTCTCAAGGAGATCAGGGACGGGGACGATCGCGTCAGCGATTCGTACTACAAACTGACGATGAATCTCTGGAACAAGCGCACCGGGAAGATCGATTGGAGCGGAGAAAAGGAACTGCGCAAGGTCAGTGAACGCCCGGCGGTCGGATGGTAAAAGGAGGATTCCCCATGTTCAACGACAATCGCCGTCAAGGCGCAAGAAAGGTCATTACGATGAAAAGAACAGTCATGTCGGCGATAGCGGCGGCGGCCATGCTGTGCCGCGGCGGCGATTGCGCCGGCGACGAATGCGCCCGGGAGGACGATTCGCATACCGTCGCGCTCGTGGTGCAGAACCATACGGCTGCCGGGGCGAAGATCCCCATGATGGCGCTTACGGACGCATTGACCGCAAAACTGTCCGGCAGCGGATTCATGGTGATAAACCCGTACAATTCCGTCGGCGTGAACCAGAACCGGTCCGCGGCCGGCGAGAAAACGCCGGACGTTTCCGCCATGGATCTGGCGAGAGAACTCGGCGCCGACGGCGCGATCACGGCGTCGGTCATAGAGTTTCTCGAAACGACGCTCG
>JAGDAE010000016.1 GCA_017959645.1 Kiritimatiellia bacterium | reverse complement strand
GCTCGATGCCCCGGTCCCGCGCCTGCCGGAGATCCTCGACAAGCCGGCGCCGCGTCTGCGGCGTGTAGACGGGGTCGGGCCTGCAGGAAAGGACTCCCGGCCACGCGAAAAACGTCTCCTTTATCCGCGGCAGATATTCGGCGCACGCCGCACCGAAATCGCCATTCTGAAAATATCCTACCGCCAGAGTTCTACGCATAGGCAACCTCGCACCTGCGGCCATGGGTTCCCCTCACCACGCCGCGATTGAAGAAAAACAGCTCTTTGGGGTCGAATCCCGGCTTGTTGTGGATGTCGACATGGTTCGCATAGTCCGGAGCCTCGCGGCGATCGGTCCACCACTCGTATCCGCACCAGCTCCCCCGCTTCGCGAGCAGGCCGAATTCGCATTTTTCGCAGCCGCCGGATGCGAGCAGCGCCTCTTCGGCCTCCTGCGCCCTCTCGCCGCGCAAAAAACAGAATTCGTGGTCGCATACGGCGAACGCCGTCGATTCGAAGAAATCCGGATACGCCCTGCCGCCGACATGCCGCACCTTGAAAAAACCCTTTTCCCGCAGAATCGCGTTCGGCAGAAACGGCTCTTTGTCCACTGCGGCGATCTCGTAGTCGCCGATTACCGAAAGCGCGGCGCCGGCCTTCTCGCAGAAACCGGCTATCCGTTCCGCCTGTTTCGCGAATTCGGCCAGCGCCGCTTTCGCCTGCGGCGAATCGGGGCCGTGTTTCTGGGCGGCATAGTCGAGCGTCGGGAGATACAGATAGGCCTCGTCGACATCGTGCATCGCAATCGCCCTTTCGAAACGGTCGATGCATGCACGGCCGACTTTCGGCGACGCGAGCGG
Organism: Kiritimatiellia bacterium; assembly: GCA_017959645.1. Taxonomy (GTDB): domain Bacteria; phylum Verrucomicrobiota; class Kiritimatiellia; order RFP12; family UBA1067; genus UBA1067. The sequence continues at coordinate 1,675 of JAGDAE010000016.1, read as the reverse complement.
CCCCCAGTAACGCCATAGCGGAAAGACTCCGAGTTCGCGGTCGAGAGCATCGGCGATTTCCGGCGGCTTTGCGTAGCATGAAAAGACGATTCCGCCGCCGTGCTTGTGTATCGGCGCCGGCGAAACGACCAGCTCGACGTCTTCGCCGAGCGACTGCTGCAGGAAAAAAAGGCCCGTCGACGCGCCCCATACGCGGTCGCCGGCGACAAGACGGCAGTTCTGCTCCCAAAACACCGGCCGGCGCAGGATTCCGTCCCATGTCCCGTTCGAAACCATTCCGTGCCGCTCCGGCGAAAGCCCGGTGCGCAACGTCGCCTGCGCGACGCACGTGACCGCCGGGAAAACGCTGGGCGCGGGTTCGAACCGAAGCCCGGCAAGCCGCAGCATCCCGTTGCGTTCGAGAAGCCGGTAGCCCAGTCCGGCAGCGATGACGGTCAGCTTTTTCACGACGCCTCCACCCTGGGCATTGTATATTTGCACACGCGCAGAACCGCGAGCAGAACCGCGCCGGCGACAAGAAGCGGCATGCATGGCGGATACGCCAGCGTCACAGCGACCAGCACCGCCAGCTGCATATATACGATACCGCCCACAAGCGCGCCGGTCCGGCGCTTCTTCGCGGGATCGTTCTCTTCGCCTTCGGAAAGCCGCGTGACCGTTGCGATGTATGCCGTCCACAAGACGACGGCCAGAAACGGGGAGAAACCGGAAAAACTCTCCGCTCCACCGCCTGCCGCGCAAATGCCGCAGGCAAAGTTCAGCCCGCGGCAAAGCCCCATCAGAACGCAGTTCTTCGTCCTGTTGTAGACGACAGCCGAGACCAGCAGCGCGAATGCGGCCGCCCACCATGCGAAAGACAGGCGCCCGGCGAGACCGGCCGCGATTGCCGCGGACACGCATCCCCCCCGGGCGATCCGCGCCGAAACCGGCGATATCGCGCCGGATGGTATCGGACGGTTTCTGTCAGTCGCCGCGCCGACGATATCGTTGTCGGCAAGCCCGAACATGTACACAAAAACCGATGAGACGGCGGCGAAGCCGATCGCTCTCGGGCCGGAACCGGTCAGCAAAGCGTGGTTTTGCGCGACAGCCAGTCCGGCGCCGGCCAGAACATCGCCGGGCACCGTGGGCAGATTTACCGCCCTGAACAATCTGAGCCACTCTCCCATCATGTATTTAAACGCCGCCGTGCGCGTCAAAGTTCACCACCTCTCCCGCAGCTGCGGACTGGTCTGAAGCGGAACTCGACCGGCATGTCCGTCGGCATACATCTGAAAACAACGCGTGTCAACCCAGGATTGGGGCTGTCGTAGACTTCTTTCGGCTTAGCCACATCCTCAAGCTCCCAGCGTCCGGCATGGACGGCCACGATCTCGACACGTTCGCCCGAGCGGTTCAAAACCGCTCTTTGCGCATCGGTCTCCACATATGCGAACGTGACGAAGTTGAACGCGTATTCTCTGTCAGGAACCATCCCTTCAAACGAATCGCACAACACGAACCCGTCTTCCGTCAACCGCCAGCTTCTGCGCGCACTTTTCCACACTCCGTCGTAAAGCGACGAGCAGTCGGCGGAAATCCCGTTCTCGCCTTCTTCCGCGAGCGACACCTTTCCGGAGACCTTGTGATTCTTCCCGTCGATGGCGAATACCGAATGCGAGCGCATGCCCTGTCT
>JAGDAE010000169.1 GCA_017959645.1 Kiritimatiellia bacterium | reverse complement strand
CCTTTTTGGGTAGATCGAAAGATCAGTTCACGACCGTGACGCCGGACGGCGAGAAATCGCCGACCCCGTTGACGCTCTTGAACCATTCCATTTCCTGTCCCTTGATCTGGACGTTCCTGAAAATCACATTGTCCATCTCCCCGGCGTAGCGCGAACGGAAACGGTCGCCGAGCGTCTCGATCTCCACGTCGACGAACGCGCTGTCCCTGAGCTTCACGCCAACCAGCCCGTTGCACCAGCAGTCCCTGCCCTTGACGTTGTAGAGTATCACCCCTTCGGTCCACCCGCCAAAGACGGCCTGGGAACGGTGGAAAGCCGGCTCGTCGGAGTCTTTGGAAGCGTGCACGTCCTCGACCTGGCAGTTGACCGCCAGAGTGTCGGAGGCCGTGAACGGATCGGCCGAAAGCATCTTCATGCGGTGGTTGCGGACTATGCGGCAGCACGGACCGGTTCCCATGTCGAAAGTCGCTCCGCCGGTGACGTATCCCACGAGTTTGTTGCCGAAGGTGTACGTGTAGGCCGCGTGGCGCTTGCGCAGATTGGAAACTATGCAATTGTCGAGCCAGCAGCTCGAATTCGCGTCGACGCCGCCGAGAACATAGCCCTGCCCCTTTTCGACGTCGCAGAATATCTGGACGTCTTTGAAGCGCAGTTTGTCGGTACCGGTCCTACCGCCTTTTATGCGCACATCCTTCATCTTGACTCCGGGCGCGGCGCAGATCGTCGTCCAGAACTTTCTGTCGCTGCCCCCTCCCATGCGATCGACACGGTAGTCGGCCGACGCCATCAGATAGATCGTGCCGCCGTCTCCCGCTTTCGCGAGCGCCTGCTTGATCGTCTTGAGCGGACGACTCTCTGTACCTTCCGAAAAGTCGTTGCCGTTTGTTCCGTCCACCCAGACCGTCGCATGCGAACCCATCGTTCCTTCCCGATCAACATAGAGAACGATTTCCGGCAGTTCGAGCTCGCCGTCGCCGGCGACGGCTTTCGCCGAAAGCCTGACCGACCCGTCCTTGCGTTTCGCGGCATCGAACGGAAACACGTATTCCTTTACCTTCGTCTGCGGATTCAGCGTCGGCTCGGCGGCGACAAAAACGGATTGGCCGTTGACGAAAAACTCGACCTTGAGAGCGGAGCTGTGGAAAGCGACCACGCCGGCGTTGAAGACATTCCTTATCCGCTGGTACGGAACGACATCCCATTTCGCGACCGGTTTCGCCGCCCAGAGCGGCGCCGACGCCAGAACGGCGAGCGCGAACAGACGCCCCCTCACCGGTCCACGCGGGCGGAGCCGCCTCCTGCAAGCTTCTCGACATCGGCCTTCGTAGCCATCGACGTGTCGCCTGGCGTCGTCATCGCAAGCGCCCCGTGGGCAGCGCCGTATTCGACCGCCTTTTCCGCATCGCCAAACTCCATCAGGCCGTAGATCAGCCCCGAGGCGAAGCTGTCGCCGCCGCCGACACGGTCGTAGATCTCGAGCGACGGCCGCCGCGTCGACTCGAAGATTCTGCCGTCGTGCCAGCAAATCGCGCTCCAGTCGTTGACGGTCGCCGATTTCACGGCTCTCAAGGTGGTCGCGACAACCTTGAAATTCGGATACTGCTCCACCGCTCTGCCGATCATTCTGCCGAATCCCTCGACCGGCAAGGTGGTCATGTTCTCGTCCACACCTTCGACCTCGATCCCCAAAGCCGCCGTGAAATCCTCTTCGTTGCCGATCATGACGTCGACGTATTTCGCTATTTCGCGGTTTACTTCGCGGGCTTTCTCCTTGCCGCCGATCGACTTCCAGAGCGACGCACGGTAGTTTAGGTCGTAGCTCGTCACCGTTCCGTGTTTCTTCGCCGCCTTCAGCGCCTCGATCGCTACTTCGGCGGTGGACTGCGAAAGCGCCGCGAAGATGCCTCCGGTATGGAACCAGCGCACCCCTTCTCCGCCGAAAAGACCGTCCCAGTCGATATCGCCCATCTTGAGCTGCGAAACCGCGGTAAGTCCGCGGTCGGCACAGCTTCTCGCCCCGCGGCAGCCGAAACCGCGCTCGACGAAATTCAGCCCGTTGCGGACTTCGCGCCCGATTCCGTCGAACGGAACCCATTTGACGTGGCTGGTGTCGACTCCGCCCTGGAGCATGAAATCCTCGACCAGCCGCCCTACCGGGTTGTCGGCGAACGCTGTCACCGCCGTCGTCCTCATGCCGAAGCATCTCCTGAGCCCGCGCACCACGTTGTATTCGCCGCCGCCTTCCCAGACCCTGAATTCCCGCGCGGTGTGTATGCGTCCGTCGCCAGGATCGAGCCGCAGCATGATCTCGCCGAGACTCGCCGCGTCCCAGCGGCAGGAATCGGCGCTCTTTATCTTTATTTCGCCCATCGTCATCCCCTCCTTCTTCATTCTTCAGCGAATCTCATTTCAAACGAAGCCGAATCATAGGCGCCTTCAAGCGAGACGGCGATACCGTCCGCCATCAGCGCGCGACCGGAGAGGATCTTCCCGTCGATGCCGGCATGCAGCCGTGCGCCGCGATTGATCTCGGCCACCCGATAGGACAGCGCCGGATCAAGTCCGCGCGGGAATATCCGCGCCTCGCGTCCGCCCTGCTCGTCCGAACCGAGCACGAAGAGCGCGGCCCCCGACTTGTCCTCGCTCACGTACATCATCGAAGAATAGGTGTTCTCGTACGGCGATGCGAGACGGTAGAGGTCGCCCTGCTGCACGATCGGGCGGATGCGCTTGTAGTCCGCGACCGCGCGCTTGGCGAACGCGACTTCCTCGGCCGAAAGCGTGTTCGGATGCAGTTCGAAGCCGAGCCGCCCGGTCATCGACACATCGAAGCGGTACTTGAGCGAGGTGACGCGCTTCGTGAGCTGGTTGGGCGAATCGGTGACGTGGCTCGCCATCGCGCAGGCCGGATAGAACTGCGACGCACCCCACTGGATGAAGACTCGCATGAACGGATCGGTGTTGTCGCTCGTCCAGAATTCGTCGGCGTAGCGCAGGAACCCGAAGTCCATGTGGCCTCCGCCCGAGGCGCAGGCCTGAACCATGACTTCGGGGCGCTTCGCCTGGAAGCGCGCGAGGAGCTCGTAAAGCCCCTTGGTGTAGTCGTACCAGAGGTTGGGCTGGCGGTCCTTCGCGAGATAGGTCGAGCCGGGGTTGGAGATATGCTGGTTCGCATCCCACTTCACGTAGGCGAGCGTCGGCATCGCGGAGCATGTTTCGTCGATCATGTCGAACAGACAGTCGCGGACGGCGGGGTTGGTGTAGTCGAGCACGGTCTGGGTGCCGCCGCGACCGAGGACGAGCGAACGCCCCCGCTCCTGCAGCAGCCATTCGGGATGCTCCTCGGCGAGCCAGCTCGTGGTGTTGACCATCTCCGGCTCGAACCAGAGGCCGAACTTGAGCCCGCGCGAATTGGCCTCGTCCGCGAGCCAGCCGAGCCCGTGCGGAAGCTTCTCGGTATTGCAGCACCAGTCGCCGAGGCCTACCGTATCCTTGTTTTTGTCGTCACGGGCGTATTTGCCCTTCCCGAACCAGCCGTCGTCGAGAACGAACATCTCGCCGCCCATTTCCTTCACGCCGTCCATCATGTCGGTCAGCGTCTTCTCGGTGAAGCTGAAGTAAGACCCCTCCCAGCTGTTCAGCAGAACGGGATGGAGGTCGTGTCCGTGCGGCATGCAGTGATTGCGCGCCCAGCGGTGGAACTGCCGCGAGACCTCGCCCCTGCCGCCTTCGCTCCAGACGAGAACCGCCTTCGGAGTGACGAACGTTACGCCGGGATCGAGCGTGTAGGGGCCGGTCGTCATGTCGACGCCAGCGAAGATCTCCATCGCCGATCCCGACCAGTCGCGCTTCACGCTCCGCGCAGTCGTGCCCGTCCATTCGAGCGCGATGCCGAGCGCCTTGCCGCTCTCCTCGTCAACCTTCTCGCCGAACTCGATCATCATCGCCGCGTTCGATTCCCAGGCGTCACGCGTCCCCGATCGCGAGGTGAGCGCGAGCGTCTGGCCCTGCGCGAGCGTCGACGTCTTGAGATACGCCTCGTTGCCCCATATGCCTGCGAGCGACATCACCCTGACCGTCTCCTCGCCCGCGTCGAACCGCGAGGCGAAGCTGTCCGCCTTGACAAGTTTGACCGGACCTTCCTCGTCATGGCGAAACTCCGCCCACGTCTCGACCGCCGCACAATCGTCCCACTGACGGATGTGGCGCGTTACGGTAAACGGATAAAGCTCGTCCTTCAGCATAATCACCGTCTGCCGCGCACCGTCCCCGGCAATCTCCTCTCGGGAGATTTCATTGAGCCGGAGCGTGACCGCGCCATCGGCATGGATGACCTGAACGCCGCCGTACTTCACGATTTCGGTTTGGCCGAACTGCGGTTCGCCGGACACCTGCCCGAAGGCGAGATAGCCGGCAAGGGCGGTTTCGAGTATGGCGTTCATTTTTCTTCTCCTTCTGCGGCGTTTCCGCGTTTGGGGCGCGGCGGAATCGAGAATCCGTCCTGCACTATTTCGAAACACAGTTCGCGCCACTCGCCCTTCTCTCCGTCTGCCGGAAAGGCCATGTCGAGACGCACTTCATAGATGTCGCTGGACCATCCCGCCCCCCATACCGAATATTTGCCGTCGTGATCGCGCTTCGAGATTTCGCCGGAGAACTCCGTTCCGGTCGCCTTTTCGAGGCCTTCGAGCTTCTCCCGCCAGACGGCTTCCTCGACGGCGTTCGACATGTCGAAATATCCTCCGCGAACATACACCTTCCGCCCGTCGTCGGCGTCGAATGCGCGCGCGGAGTCGCCGAACAGTTCGATTCCGCGCTCTTTGCGCATCGCCTCGACCTTCTCGTGGTTGCCGAGGACGGCTTTGTCCTTCGCGGCCTTCCATGCCGCCAGATTCTTGCGGTATTTGTAGTCGGCGAGCCTCTCGGACTGGGCTCCCGGATCTTCCCACTGCCCACATCCCGGCCGGTTCTTGTCCTGTATGTCCAGCATGCACGACCAGGTTCCGTCCGCCTTCTGTCCGACGACCCCCATCACCCTGAGCCGCACGTATTCGGCGACCCAGCACGAGTCGAAATCGTAGTAGCGTTTCGGCGCGCATTTCGACGATATCTCCGCCTTGAGCGAATCGAGGGCAGCGAGCGCCTCGTCCTTCGAAGGCCAGTAGCTCGAGAAATAAGTCTCGCTAGTCTCCCACTGTCCGCGCTCTTCGTCAAAATGGGAAATGAAACCGGCGACGCCCTTTTTGCCGAAGCTCTCCGTCTCGCGCGTCCAGGTCGTGAACCACGGTTCTTCCGCCGACTTTCCGTATCCCGCCGGAATCTCAGCGAGCGGTTCGCCGGGCTGCACGACGCCGGCGAGCGCGACGAGATCGTTTTCCTCCTTCGACAGCCCGTACGCCTCGAGCACGTTCAGAACCCTCGACGGGACCCAGTTGGTCACCGTCGGCGCTGTCGTGAAATACGACATCTCGCCATCTTCCAGATCGGCGCCTTTGTAGCCGAAAAGCTCCGCCTCGTTCTTGCCGGCGCATCCCGCGAGAATTGCGGCTATCGCCGAAAACGCCAGTGCCTTTTTCGTCATACCTACAGAACCTTTCCGAAGCGGTCGAGCGCCTCGATCACATTTTCGCGCGAATTGAACGCGCTGATCCGCGCATATCCCTCGCCGGCCTTGCCGAAACCGGCTCCGGGTGTGGTGACAACATTCGCCTCGACGAGCATCCGGTCGAAAAACGCCCAGCTGTCTCCCTTGACGTCTACCCACACGTACGGGGAATCGACGCCGCCGGCCACCTTGTAACCGAACTTTTCGAACGCCTCGCGTATCAGTTTCGCGTTGCCCAGATAGAAGTCGATCGTCGCTCTGGTCTCGGCGATTCCGCGTTCGGAGTACACCGCCTCCGCCCCGCGCTGGGTTATGTAGCTCGCGCCGTTGAACTTGGTCGTCTGGCGGCGCGTCCACATGGGCTTGAGCGCGACAGGATTCCCGGCGCCATCGTACGCGGCCAGATCCTCGGGAACTACCGTGTAGCCGCAACGTATGCCGGTGAAACCGGCCGTCTTCGAATATGAGCGCATCTCGATCGCGCACGTTCTCGCCCCCTCGCACTCGTAGATCGAATGGGGTATCCCCGGCGTTCTGATGAACGCTTCGTAGGCGGCGTCGAAAATCAGCAACCGCTTCCCGGCGTTCGCCCAGTCAACCCACTCCTGCAGCTGCGCTTTGGTCGCGACCGCCCCGGTCGGATTGTTCGGATAGCAGAGATACACGACGTCGGCACGACACCCTTCCGGACGCGGCACAAACCCGTTCTCCGCAATGCACGGCAGCAGTTCTATGTCCAGGCGCCCGGCCATCACGTTCGTATCCACGTAGACCGGATACACCGGGTCGCCAACCGCGATTTTCGTGTCGGCCGCGAAAAGTTCCTGGATGTTTCCGCAATCGCACTTCGCGCCGTCGGAGACGAGAATTTCGTCGGCCTTTATGTCTATCCCGCACCGCGCGAAATCGACATCGGCTATCTTCTCGCGCAGAAACGCGTACCCCTGCTCGGGGCCGTACCCGTGGAAGTTCTCCCTTCCGCCCTCGTCATCGACCGCCCTGTGCATCGCCTCGACGACGCTCGGAGCGAGCGGCTCGGTTACGTCGCCGATGCCGAGACGGATTATCTTCGCGTCCGGACTCGCCTTCTGCCTGGCCGCCACGCGATGGGCAATCTCAGCGAAAAGGTATGTCGGCTTGATTTTCGAATAGTTCTCGTTTACGCGGATCATTTCTTTTACTCCTCCAGATCAATCCCGGTCCTTTTCCACTACGACTTTGGGCAGAAACCCGTCCATCGCCGCTAGCGAGACGAAAAACAGCGAAAGCACGGCAGGCGAACGCAGCGGACAGTCGCCGAACCCATGTATGAACGTCGCTGCGGCGGTGGCGATAATGCAGAAGACCGGCGCCGGCAGCACAAACAGCGTCCGCGGCCGCGGAGGCTGCTCCTTCTCCGGCGCGAATCGTATCGCGTTCGCCATCGCCGACCATATCCGCCCGAGAGGCCAGACCAGCAGCAGCACGATCGCGACCAGCGCGCCGAATCCGACCAGCCCGTGTTCGGCGAGGAACTGCAGATGGTCGTTGTGCACGTTGATGCCGCCGACTTTCTGTATGCTGCGCAGTTCGCTGTCCGTCATGTACTGCAGACAGAAATGCTTGTATCCCCAGCCGCCGACGCCGAACAGGAAATTGTCCTTCCATATCTCGGTCGCGACTCGCGCGTGGTACTGACCCTTGCCGGTCATACGGTCGAGCATCTCGGTCGTGTCGATTGTGTCGATCTCGCGCCGCACGTCGCCGGGCATGCAGAAAATCGCGCAGACGCATATCAGGCCAAGGACGAACAGGCTTGCGACGCCGGCCTTCACCCGCTGCGCCCGCTTCATCTTCGACAGTATGCTTACCGAAGAATGCAGATAGAAAATTATCGCCAGCGACGTGACGAGCATCATCGACGCGCGCGAAAGCGTATCGACCGTCGCGACGAACAGGATCACGACCGCGATCAGATGGAAATGCCGCTTCCAGAACGTCCTCGCTTTTTTCGGGATGCCGTGGCGATGTTCGCCGTGATGGTGGCGCGATCCCTGGCCTGCCGCCGCAGGATCCACGCCCGCCGTGCCGCCCTCCGGCGAAAAATGCTCCATGCGCCACCGCCACAGGCCTACCGCGAGCCCGAACATCGTAGTGAAGTAGTCGCCCGCCATGTTCGGATAGCCGAACGTAGAGAAGAAATACGCCTCCTGCGCCGCCGATCCGCACCAGAGCGGACCTTCCGCGCCGGTCATCTGCTGCACCGCACCGACAATCGCCAGCGCGACGCCGTTCCAGACCAGCATCTCGATCAGCATCCGCTTGCCGTTCTTCAGCAGCGCGTGCTTTACCGCCACCGTCGCAATCAACGCCGGTGCAAACCAAAGAACTACGTTCAGATGCTGCAGGCGGTTTACGCAAAACGGAATGACCGGAAACGTCGGCCGCGGATCTTCCCCGGACACGATCGCAGGGTAGTCGCAGACCGGACAAAGCCCGTGGTTGAGAAAAGGTATCGCCAGCAACGCCAGAAAACCGAGCGAGACCCAAGTCAACGGATCTTTGCGGATGTTGTCCCATACCCTCTCGCGCGCCTCGTACGAGTTCTCGCCGTCGTGCCGCTGGGGAAAGCAGATCATCCCCTCGAGCAGCAGAACGATCATCCATGGCACGGTCGGGACCAAATATTCGCCGCGGATGCCGCCGAACAGCCACGCGAACGTCGCCATGACGGCGAAAACGTGGAACACCGCGATGTTACGATATAGAAACCACATATTCAATCACCTTTTTCACGGCATCGGCCTGCGAGACCTTCGCCGCATGCTTTCCTTTCACGTAGATAAGAAATTCTCCGTCGCCGCCGCAGAGCGCCACGTCCGCGTCTTTAGCCTCGCCCGGACCGTTCACCGCGCATCCCATCACCGCCACGCGCGGGACGCCGCCCTTGAAACGCATCTTCGAAAGCTCCGCCTCGACCGCCTCGGCGACAACCTTCACGTCGACCTTCGTCCTGCCGCAGGTCGGGCAGCTCGTGACCGCCGCTCCGCGTTCGCGCAGACCGAGCGCGCGCAGTATCTCGACCCCGACGCGGACCTCTTTTACCGGATCGTCCGTCAGCGAAACGCGTATCGTATCGCCGATCCCCTCCTCCAGCAGAACCCCGAGCGCCACCGCGCTGCGCACCGTCCCCGGCAGAAACGTACCCGCCTCGGTGACCCCGACGTGCAACGGGCAGTCTGTCTTTTCCGCGAGCATCCTGTACGCCGCGATCGTATCGGACACGTTCGACGCCTTCGCCGAGATCGCCACGTCTCGGAACCCCTCGTCCTCGAGAAGTTTCAGATGCCTCAACGCCGAGTCGACTAGCCCTTCCGGCGTGCGAGGCAACCCCTTCTCGATACTGCCAAGATTGACCCCGATCCTGATCGGCACGCGCTTTTCGCCGGCCGCGCGCGCAACCGCACGGACGCGCTCTTTCCCGCCGATGTTTCCTGGGTTGATTCTCAACGCGTCCGTACCCGCCTCGATTGCAGCCAGCGCGCAGCGCCAGTCGAAATGGATGTCTGCGACCAGCGGAATCGAAACCATGCGCCGGACTTCGCCGAGAATCTTCGCCGCCTCTATGTCGGGAACCGTCAGCCGGAACAAGTCAGCGCCCGCCTCGGCGCACGCGACCGCCTGGCGCACAAGCGCCTGCGCGTCGTGCGGATCGGCATTCGCCATCGTCTGCACGCTCACCGGCGCTCCTCCGCCCAGATCGACGCTACCGATCTTCAGCGCTCTGGTCTGTTTCCTCGTGAACATCGCCTTTCCAGGTGTGGATTCTCCATGTGCGGACGGAATCTTTGAAAACCAGCACCGCCATAAGTCCTATGAGCAGATACATGAAGCAGGTCGAAATCGTCGCGGACGTCTTCTCGGGAACCCGCCGGCGGAAGACGACCGCGATCAGCGCAAACAGGATAAGGCCACCGTCGAGCACAGGTATCGGTAGCAGATTCAACACCGCAAGGTTGACGTTCAGATAGCGCAGAAACCCGAGCCCGTCCGCGAAATCTCGCCTTACCGACCGGTATATGTTCTCGGCTATCATCACCGGCCCGCCAAGCGCCCCTGCCGTCGCCCGCGCCTCCTTCGGCGTGACTAGACCCTTCAAAATCCTGAAAATCGATCCCGCGTCCCACGCGAGCTGCTTGAGCGGGCTCCTGCCAGGTATCCACATCGCCGCCCCGGTCTCGTTTGTGACGCTGAACGTTTTTATCAAATACGCGCCGGTCATACCGTCGCGCTCGGGAGCAATCGTGAGCGTCAGGCTTGACGCCGCCCCGCCGTCGGTCTTGCGTTCGATCACGAACGGCGTCGGCTTGCCGCCGGATATCTGGACCTCCACCATCATATCGGTCCATGTGCGAACCGCCTTGCCGCCGACCGACACCACCACGTCGCCCGGCTTCATTCCCGCCCGGTCGGCAGGCCCGCCTTCGATCACCGAGCCGATTTCCGCCGCCAGCTCCCCGAACCGCGCCCCCGGCCAGAGCGAAAGACCGACCGCCAGCAAGACCGCCAGCACGATATTCATCGCCGGACCCGCAAATGCGACCGCGATCTCCTTCCACACCGGTATCTCCAGTCTCTTCGTCGCGCCCCCGCCCTCCAGCGCTTTCGTCCCTTCCGGGTCGACGTCGGGTATCGAAACGTACCCGCCGAGCGGTATCCAGCTCACTCGGTATTCGACCCTGCCGATTTTCCGCTTCCAGATCGCCGGACCGAACCCTATCGAAAACCGCTCCACGTTCAATCCGAGCTTCAGCGCAACGATGAAGTGTCCGAACTCGTGAATCGCGATTGCGAGTGAAAACAGAAAGACGCAAAGCGCTATGTAGCCTATCGTGACAAGTATTTCCATGTCCAGTCGCTCGCCTCCATCGCCGCTTCGACCGAATCACATTCGATTTGCGGCGCGTGTTCCAGGCACTTCTCTATCGTCGCGGCGATGTCCGTATAGCCGATACGCCCGTCGACGAACGCCTTTACCGCCCATTCGTCGGACGCCGCGAGAACCGCCGTCGCGCATCCGCCGGCCATGCACGCCTCTCTCGCCAGCCTGAGCGCGGGGAAGCGATTCGAATCCGGCCGCCTGAAATTCAGCGAACCGATTTCCGCGAGATCCAGCCGCTCGCGCTCCGCCTTCAACCGGCGCGGCCAGGAAAGCGCATACTGTATCGCAACCCTCATGTCGGGAGGCGAAAGTTGCGCGAGCGTCGCCCCGTCCGCAAACGTGACCAGACTGTGGACGATCGACTCCGGATGCACCACCACCTCGATGTTTTCGACGTCCATCCCGAAAAGCCACTTCGCCTCGAGTATCTCGAACCCCTTGTTCATCATAGTCGACGAATCGACCGTCACCTTCGTACCCATCTTCCAGCGTGGATGGTTCAGCGCCTGGGCGACCGTGACATCCGAAAGATCATCGGGGCCGTCGAGAAACGGTCCGCCCGAAGCCGTGAGAATCAACCGATCGACATCCCCGCCGCCCTGCATACACTGGAAAATCGCCGAATGTTCCGAATCGACCGGCAGGAATCTTACGCCGCGCCTGCTGGCCATGCGCGTAACCGCCTCGCCCGCCATGACCATCACTTCCTTGGTTGCCAGCGCGATATCCATGCCTTTCGCGATCGCAGCGACTGTCGGACGCAGTCCCGACATGCCGACCGTGGCGACAAGACAGATGTCGGCGTCGTTCTCCTCCACCGCCTTCAGCGCCGCATCCTCGCCGACATACGCCTTCGCGCCGAATTCGCGCGCTATCGCTTCGCACTTCGCGCGCGAACGCAACGCCGCGATCGCGACAAGTTCGAACTCGTCGCGATGCGTACGTACCACATCGACGGCGCTACCGCCAATCGAACCGGTTACGCCGAGTATGATCAACCGTTTTGACATCTGTGTAGCGGGTATTATATCATATTTGGCGCATGTTGTGTGACAGATACGCAAATTGCCTGCCTCAAACCGATTGAAATTCACCGCACACAAAGTCCGTGCATTGTGATATAATAGCCGCAACCGAGGAAAAACGGGGAGTCATATGGAAAGAATTTCGATTGCCGCTTTTGCGGCGGCGCTGATGGCGTGTGCGCAGGCGGCGGCGCCATCCGACGGCGAACTCGACGCGGTGCGCGGACGAATTGGCGAACTCGTCGCAGGCGACATACCGTCCGGAAAGGCCGACGCCAAATCCCGGACCGAAGCCGGCGACAAATTCGTCTCGTATCTTGCGGACATCAAAGACGCCCCCTCGCGTTTTCTTATAATGAACGCCGCGCTGACGCAGTACATACTGGCCGACAATGCAGACGCCGCCGCCGCGCTCTACGACGGCGCGGTCTACGACCACGGGCTGGAATTCGCCGTCGCGCTCGCCGAAGTCAAGACAACGCACAACCATCTGAAAGCGCTTGCGAACAAGAACCATCCGGGCGTGAACGATTTCAAGAAACGCATAGACGCTGATGTCCAGAGGCTCAAGCCTGTCGCGGCGCTCAGAAAGAAGATCGCGAAACAGCCAGATGACGCATCGCTGCACGAGGCTGTCGCGGTGGAGCTTGTCGCGATCGACGGCTGGAACGACGAGGTCGAAAAGGAGTTCTCGTTCGCCGGCGGGGAATTCGGCGCACTCGAGGGCAAAAGCAATTTCGAAAAAGGCGAATTCTGGCGCAAGATCGCCGACAAGCACTCCAAGCGCAAAGACGTGCGCGAAGCGCTGTGCATTCATGCCGCGATCTCGTACCAGGCGGCGATAGACAAGAACGAGGTTGACGGAATCGAAAAGACGCTCGCGAAAAAACGCGTCGAAGAAGCCAACGAATACAAAGGCGCGATCGAGGCTGCGGCGAAAGCGGCGGCGCAGAAACTCGAGACTCTCGATCCGGTCAAAATCGAATTCAACGCCGACACCGCCGTCGAGCTTATCGGCTGCCCGGCCGGCAATTTCATGATGGGCGACAGCAAAGACGAACGCAAGACTTCCGTCAAGCGCTACCACCGCGTAATAATCTCGCGTCCGTTCTGGATGGCGAAATACAAGGTTACCCACAAGATTTGGGACAAGTTCCGGAAATACCGCCTGAACAAACAGGACGAGGCGATGGGCAAATGGAATCGCGTCCATATCGCCCCGCGCAAAGATATCGACGAATTCTTCGTATGGCTCAACCAGCAGGCCAAATTCAAGAAACTCGTCCCAAAGGGATACGTATTCCGCCTGCCTACCGAGGCGGAATGGGAGTACGCGCTGAATGCGAACGCCACAGATCCTGACGATCTTTACGTCCGCTACAAAGAGGGGCGCCTCGCCGACAGCGTGGAAATCATCTGCCAAATCGGCGACGCGCGCGAACGCGACCCGAACAACGATTTCGGCAATCGCATACCGGGTCTCGAGGTCGGGCTGAAAGCTCCGAACCGCTGGGGGCTCTACGACATGCTCGGCAACGGAGGCGAGCACACGCTCGACGTGATCGACACCAAGAAAATAAACGGCCGCGAACTCAACAACGATCCGCAGACGGCAATCAAGTACGGAGACACCGAGAAAGATCCGCTGCGCTGGTTCGACGGCGTGACCAAGGGCTGCATCATACGTTCGTCTTGGCGCGGCGGATGCGATTTCAACGCCAGCTGGCAGTTGACGACGCAGGGAGACTTCATAAGAGACAGCAACGCCTTCCGCATCGTACTCGGTCCCGATCTCATGACCGAGTACGAGTTCGTTAAACCGGCCGGGAAGAAGAACCAAAAGAAAAAGTGAACCTGCAGCCGGACGGTTTCGCCGGCGCGAGCGTCAACGAACCGCCGTGCAATCGGGCGATGCCGAGAGCGATTGGAAGTCCTAGCCCGGTGCCGCCGGTTTCCGGCGCACGCGCAGGATCTACGCGGTAGAAACGCTCGAAAACCTTGTCGGCGTGTTTTGGAGGAATGCCGATTCCGTGATCTTCGACGGCGATTTCTACGCCATTTCGTCCTACCGTGGCGGAAATCAATATATCGTCCGTCCCGGAATAGCGCCTCGCGTTCTCGACAAGGTTTGATATCGCCTCTTCAACCAGCCGCCGGTCGCATTCAGCGAAAAGCCCCCGGCCTCGGCATTCGGCGCGGATACCGTAGCGCTCGCCGATTTCCCGGACGAGTTCCTCGATGTCCACGGGGGTCTTTTCGAGCGCTTCCCATCCGCGCTCGATGCGCGCAAGCGACAGGATGCGCTGGGCGAGATCGTTGAGCCGCATTGAGTCCCGGCGTATCATCGCCAGCAGTTTCCCGCGGTTATCGCCCGCAGCGTCCTCCAGCATGTCCACCGCCCCGATGATTCCGGTAAGAGGTGTCTTGAGTTCGTGCGAAACATCGGCGACGAAATTGCGGCGGAATTCTTCGGCGCGCTTCAATTCGCCGATGCGCACCCGCTGACGATAGGTGACCAGGAAAAATGTGAAGACGCCTGCAATGCCGACCATGCCGGCGAGCGCGAAGCCGGCCACGGCGCTGCGGAACGGCTCCATGACACGTGATGACGGAATGCCGATCGTCACGCGAAAATTTCCGGCGCCGCTTGTCTCCCTGTACGAGGATGCGTCACTTGACGGATCGGAATCGAAAACGATTCCCCCCGCCGCGCTCGCAATCGAAAGCCGTATCCCTTCCGCGTCCAGTTTTTCACCAAATTCCCTGATCGCCCTAAAATCGTCCGTCTCAAGCGGCTCACGGAGATTCGCCGCCGCGAGTTCCGCGCGCGAGCGCAGGTCGCGCCGCGCCCATTCGACGACCGATGACTGGAACAGGTATATCTTCGCCGCGAACACGGCGGCGAATCCGGCGAATGCGACCGACGCCAGAACCGGCGGCAGATATGACGGTATCTTCACGGCCTTATGCGGTAGCCGACGCCTCTAATCGTTTCGATGTGCGCACTCCATTCGCCGAGCTTGCGCCGCAAATTGGCTATCTGGACGTCTACGGTGCGGTCGGCGGCGTCGCGGGCCATGACCCGGCCGCGATGCGCCACGAGCTTCGCCAAAAGCCGGAACTCCCCGGGCGAAAGTTCGAGTTCTTCCCCGTGCAGCATCGCAGAACGGCTTTCCGGATCGAGCGAAAGCCCATCGAATTCGCGGCCTCCCGTCTCGGTGCCTCGCCGCAGAACCGCGCGGGCCCGAGCGAGCAGTATCCTGCGGTCGAATGGTTTCGTGACGTAATCGTCGGCGCCGGCGTCGAGTCCGCGGACGATGTCCTCGCTCTGCGTGCGCGCCGTGAGCATGATTATTCTGGTGCCCGAAAGCGATTCACTGTCCCGGATGCGGCGGCAGATTTCGTAGCCGTCGAGTCCCGGCAGCATGATGTCAAGAATCACGAGATCGGGACGGGTCTTGCGTATCCCCGCCAGCGCCTCGTCCCCGCGCGCGTACGATTCCACTTCGCGGTAGCCGTCTCCGGCGAAAGCCATCTCCAGCAACGCCCTGATCGTCGGATCGTCTTCGGCTATCGCGATTTTGAATATGTCTTCCGGCAGCGGCATGGCTTCAAGAAAGAAAGGGTCCGGCATCGAAACCGGACCCCTCCTTCCATTTCGGTTCGCCCGAAGTCAGGCGACCACCGACCCGCCGGCTTTCTCGATCTTGGCCTTTGCGGCCGCGGAACATGGAACCTTGACGGTGAATTTCTTGGTGAGTTCGCCGTCGGCGAGGATCTTGATCTTGGGCTGCTTGTTGTCGGAGAACCCGGCCTTCGCGAGCGATTCGACCGTGATCTCGGCGCCGTCTTCGAACTTCTTCTCGAGATCGGAGACGTTTACCGCAAGCGCCTTGGCGTTGAAGGCGGCGTTGTTGAACCCGCGCTTCGGCAGACGGCGCACGAGCGGCATCTGGCCGCCTTCGAACATCAGTTTGTGCTTGTGGCCCTTGCGCGACTGCTGGCCTTTCTGTCCCTTGCAGGAAGTCTTGCCCATGCCCGAGCCGCATCCGCGGCCGACGCGCTTGCGGCGCTCGCGGGCGCCGGGGGTGTTCGTGAGAGAATTGAGTTCCATTGTGTTTTCCTCCTTACGCGCGGACCGCCTCGATCTCTTCGAGGCTGCGCAGCTTCATGAGCGCGTTCATCGTCGCCTTGACGACATTGAGGCGGTTCTTGGAGCCGAGCGACTTGCCGACCGCGTCGCGGATTCCGACCGCCTCGAGCACAGGGCGCATTCCGCCGCCGACGATGAGGCCTGTTCCGTCCGGCGCCGGCTTGAGGATGACCCTGCCGCCGTCGCAAACCCCCTGCACGTCGTGCGGAATCGTTTTGCCGTGAAGCGTGATCTTGCGCATATCCTTGCGGGCGGCCTCGCCGCCCTTGCGGATGGCGTCCGAAACTTCGTTGGCCTTGCCGAATCCGACGCCGACGCGCCCTTCCTTGTCGCCGACGACGATGACGGCCGAAAAGCTCATGCGGCGGCCACCCTTTACGGTCTTGGCGCAACGGTTGAGAAACACGGTATGCTCGTCGAGAGCGTCCTCGGCGGCGTTGTCGCCGCGCTTGTCGCGATTGAAAGCCATGGTTACTTAGCCTCCTTTTTGGTGCTGATGGAGAGACCCGCTTCGATCGCGGACTCGACGATTGCGGCGACGCGTCCGGTATAGCGGTTGCCTCCGCGGTCCACCACGACATTCGTTATTCCCGCCGCCTTCGCCGCCGCAGCAGCAGCCGCGCCGAGATTCTTCGCGACTTCCATGTTGGCCGTCTTCTCCTTGAGCGAACTCGCGGAGGCGAGGGTCTTCATGGCGTCGTCGTCGATGAACTGGACGTAGATGTTCTTGTTCGTAAGGCAGATCGACATGCGCGGACGCTCCGCGGTTCCCACTACGCGCTGGCGAAGCCGCAGATGGCGCTTCTGGCGCTGTACTTTGCGATTGAAGCTCATTAGGCGACCTTCTTTCCTTGTTTGCGGCGGACGTGCTCGCCGAGATACCTGATTCCCTTGCCCTTGTAGGGTTCGGCGGGGTAGAACGAGCGGATTCGCGCGGCGGAATCGCCGACAAGCTGCTTGTCGATGCCGCTCACGGTGACCTGCAGACCGTCGTTTTCGACCGTGACCGAGATTCCCTCCGGCACCGTGAACACCTTCGGCGAGGCGAATCCGAGCGAGAGCGCGAGCTCCTTGCCCTTGAGCGCGGCCTTGAAGCCGGTTCCCTCTATCGCGAGCTTCTTGGAGTATCCGGTGGACACGCCAACGACCATCGAGTTGATCAGCGCGCGGGCGAGGCCGTGGAAGTTGCCGAGTTTCGCGTCGTCGGCGCATTCGACGATTATGCTTCCGTCTCCGGACTTGGCGGTGATGCCGTCATGCATCGTGTAGGAAAGCTCACCGAGCTTGCCCTTTACCGTCACTGTCTGGCCCGCGATCGAGGCGGTCACGCCTTCCGCGAGCTTGACGGGTTCTTTACCGATTCGAGACATTGTCTTTGGCTCCTGGTTATGCTACGGTGCAGATCAGCTCGCCGCCAAGACGCGCTTTTTTCGCGTCGGCGCCGGACATCACGCCCTTCGAAGTTGAGAGGATCGCTAGCCCCATGCCGTCGAGAACGGCGGGAATCTCGATCTTCGAGACGTACTTGCGCAGACCCGGCTTCGAAACGCGCTTGATCTCCGTTATGGCGGGAACCGCCTTCTCGGTGTACTTGAGCGTGATTACGAGTTTCTTCGGGAATTCGCTGGTGGTCACGGCGTCGGAGATGTATCCGGCGTCCTTCATGACGCGGGCGATTTCGCCCTTGAGGTTGCTCGCCGGGGTCGTGACGGAATGGAGGCGGGCCTTCAGTCCGTTGCGGATCGTCGTGAGCATGTCGGAAACGGGATCGGTTGTCATATCTTTGGATTCCTTTCCTCTCTTGTTACCACGAAGCCTTGGTCACTCCGGGGATGAGACCGGCGACAGCGAGTTCGCGGAAGCACAGACGGCAGACGCCGAACTTGCGGATGTAGGCGTGGCGGCGGCCGCAACGCTGGCAACGGTTGTACGCGCGCACCTTGAACTTGGGCGTTTTCTTCTGCTTTTCGATGAGACACTGCTTGGCCATGGTTAGTTCCTCCCTGCGAACGGCATGCCCATGGAGACGAGAAGCTCCTTGGCGGCCTTGTTGTCGGTGGACGAAGTCACGAACGTGATGTCCATTCCGGAATGCGCCGAACTGTCGACGAGCTCAGGGAATATCGTGTGCTCCTTGATCCCGAGCGTGTAGTTGTCAGCGCCGTCGAAGCCGCGGTTGGGAACCCCGCGGAAGTCGCGTATCCTCGGAAGCGCCGCCGACACGAGACGGTCGGCGAACTCCCACATGCGCTCGCCGCGGAGAGTAACCTTCGCGCCGATGACCATGCCCTCGCGCAGCTTGAAGTTCGAAATCGACTTCTTCGCCTTGCAGAGCATCGGCCTCTGGCCGGTTATCGCGGCCAGATCGTCGACGAGGGTCTTCTGCTCGTCCTTGGACACGATGCCGAAGCCCATGTTGATCACGATCTTCTGGAGGCGCGGAACGAGCATCCTGTTGGTCGTGCCGAGCTTCTTCTCGAGCTCTGCGACCATGCGGCCCGAATATTCGTCTTTTAGTCTTGCCATGATTGCGTTCCTTTGCCTTAGAGAGCCTTGCCGCTCTTGACCGATACGCGGGACTTCTTTCCGTCCTTCTCGCCGGTTCTGACCCGGGTTCCGGCCTTCTTTTCGGCGTCGTACGGCATGAGCTTGCACAGCCTTACCGGCAACTCCTTGTCGACGAGGCCGCCCGCCTGCTTCTCGGTGCGGCGCATCGCCTTCTTGTGCACGTTGATTCCGCCGACGACGGCGACGCCCTTCTTGGGGTCGACGCGCAGGACCGTGCCGGTCTTGCCGGCGTCGTTCCCGCACGTGACGATTACCGTATCGTTCTTCCTGATTCTTGCGATAGCCATTTTTACGCTCCTTGTCAGACAACTTCCGGGGCCATCGAAAGTATCTTCATGTAGTTCTTCTCGCGCAGCTCGCGGGCGACCGGCCCAAAAACGCGAGTACCGATCGGGTTGAGCTTCGAGTCGACGAGAACGCACGCGTTCTGGTCGAAATGGACCGTCGAGCCGTCTTCGCGGCGGATGGGCTGCCCGGTGCGGATGATCACGGCCGTCGCGACCGACCCCTTCTTGATCGACGAGGTCGGCGACGCTTCCTTGATCGCAACGCGGATCACGTCGCCGAGATGGGCGTATTCCTTGCGCTGCTTGAGTATGCGGAAGCACATCGCGCGTTTCGCGCCCGTGTTGTCCGCCACCACCAGATTGGAGAGTTCCTGCAACATTTCCGCATTCTCCTTACTTCACTATGCGCCAGCGCTTCGTGGCCGAAAGCGGGCGCGTCTCCATGATGGTGACCGTGTCACCGACCTTGGCCGTGTCGGCTTCGTCGTGCGCATGGTAGTTCTTCGTGCGCGTAATGACCTTGCCGTACACGGGATGGACTTCGCGGTACGAGACCTGGACTTTGACGGTCTTCGCGCCGGACTTCGAGACGACGACGCCCTTGCGTACCTTGCGCGCGCCGCGGTTGTTGGTTTCCGTGCTCATCAGATTTTGACTCCTGCGCGGGTTATGAATTTAGTGTGTATTCCGATCTTGGTCGCGGCCAGCCGGAGGCACTCCTTGGCGACCTCCTCCGAGACGCCGCCGACCTCGAAAAGCACCTTGCCGGGAAGGATCACGGCCGCCCAGAACTCCGGGTTGCCCTTTCCTCCGCCCATTCGCACTTCAATAGGCTTGCGGGTCACGGGTTTGTCGGGGAACACGCGTATCCAGAGCTTGCCCTTGCGCTTCATTTCGCGGTTGATGGCGACGCGGCAGGCCTCGATCTGGGTGGCGGTGAGAAGTCCGCGCGTGAGAGCCTTTAGCCCGAACTCACCGTACGCTAGCTCGGTGCCGGAAGTGGCGTATCCCGAACGGTTTCCCTTCGATACCTTGCGGTACTTTACTCTTTTGGGCATCAGCGGCATGACTTACTTCCCTTCCTTCCTGTCTCCACGCTCGCGGCGCTCCGGACGGCGTTCGCCGCGCGGCGCCCTGGCCTGGAAGCCTTCCTTCTTGCAGATCCAAACCTTGATGCCGATCTTGCCGGCCGTGGTGTTGGCTTCGGCGAAACCGTAGTCGATGTTGGCCCGGAGCGTATGCAGCGGAACCTTGCCTTCGCGCGACCATTCGACGCGGGCGATTTCGGCGCCGTTGATGCGCCCGCCCGCGTGGACCTTGATTCCGTCCACTCCGAGATCCATCGCAACCTTCATCGCACGCTTCATCGCGCGCTTGAGGGCGATGCGCCTCTCGAGCTGCTGGGCGATCGACTCCGCGACGAGCTGCGCGTCGGCGTCGGCTCCCTGCACCTCCTTGATCTCGAGATAGACCTCCTTCGAAGTCATCTTCTCGAGCTGCGCCCTGATCGCCTCGACGTCGCCGCCCTTGCGCCCGATTATCACGCCGGGACGCGCGCTGAACAGGGTGACGCGGATGCGGTTGGCGTAGCGCTCGATCATGATCTTGGAGATTCCGGCCTCGGCGAGCTGCTTCTTGCAGACGTCGCGGATCTTCTGATCCTCGATCAGATAGGCGCCGAACGTCTTCTTGGGCGCGAACCAGCGGCTGCCCCAGGCATGGTTGACGCCGACGCGGAACCCTACGGGATTGACTTTCTGACCCATGTTACTTAGCCTCCTTCTTTGCCTTCGGCGCGACGTCGGAAAGAACGACCTTGCAGTGGCACATGCGGCGCGCGATCGGGTGGGCCGAGCCGCGGGCAGTGGGCCAGTAGCGGCGCATCCTGACCGACTCGTCGAACACGCACAGCTTGACCGTCAGCTCGCCGGCGTTCTCGACGCCGTTGTTGTTTTTCGCGTTGGCGATGGCGCTCTTGAGCGTGTTCTTGAGGATTTCGGCCGCCTTCTTCGGCGAAAACTCGACGATATTGAGCGCCGCCGCGGCCTTCAGCCCCTGGCAGGCGCGCGCCAGCGGGCGCCCCTTGGCGGCCGACATGCGCGCATTGCGGGTTATGGCGATTACTTCCATTTCTCCGGTTCCTTACTTGTCGGCCTTGGCTACCGAGTTGCCGTGCGCCTTGAACGTGCGCGTCGGGGCGAATTCGCCCAGGCGGTGGCCGACCATGTTTTCGGTGATGAAGACCGGCATGTGCTGACGGCCGTTGTGGATCGCGAACGTGAGGCCGACGAACTCGGGGAGCACCATCGAGCGGCGGCTCCAAGTCTTGATCGGCTGCTTCTTTCCGCTCGCCTGGATCTTCTCGACCTTGCGGAGGAGCGACTCCTCGACATAAGGCCCCTTCTTGAGAGAACGTGACATCGGTTATTTCCTCCTCTTGACGATGACCTTGTCGGAAGCTTTCCTCTTCGCGCGGGTCTTGCCGCCCTTCGCGAGCTGACCCCACGGCGAGCGCGGATGGCTGCCGCCGGAAGTGCGGCCTTCGCCGCCGCCCATCGGGTGGTCGACCGGGTTCATCGCGACGCCGCGAACCGTCGGGCGAATCCCGAGGTGGCGCTTGCGGCCGGCCTTGCCGAGCTTGATCGAACCCCAGTCCTTGTTGCCGACCGATCCGACGCAAGCGAGACAGCGCCCATTGAACATGCGGATCTCGCCCGAGGGCATCTTCAGCGTGACCACGTCGCCGGCGCGCGCCATGATCTGGCAGCCGGTGCCGGCCGAACGGCAGACCTTCGCGCCCTCGCCGGGAACCAGCTCGATCGCGTGGACCATGAGCCCGAGCGGAATCTGCGCGAGCGGCAGGCAGTTGCCGACCGTCGCCTCGGCCTTCGGGCCGTTCATCACCTTCATGCCCTGCTTGAGGCCGTCGGGAGCGAGTATGTAGCTCTTGGCGCCGTCGGCGTACTCGATCAGCGCGAGATAGGCGCTGCGGGTGGGATCGTACGCGATGTCCTTGACCGTCGCCTCGACGCCGAACTTGCTGCGCTTGAAATCGACGATGCGCATGCGCTGTTTCGCGCCGCCGCCGTGGTGCCGCGTCGTGATGCGGCCCTGGTTGTTGCGGCCGGCCGTCTTGCGGACCGCCTTCGTCAGGCGCTTGACCGGCTTCTTCTCGGTGATTTCCTCGAACGTCGCGGACTCGCGGAAGCGCATTCCGCACGAACGGGGCTTGTAGGATTTAAGTGCCATGTCTGGTTATCCTCCTCAAACCTGCTCGATGCGCTCGCCGGCCTTGACCGTGACGTACGCCGTCTTCCAGGTCTTCTCGGTTATGGCGCGGCGCGTGCCGCGTATGTACCTGAGCCCGCCCTTCTGGTTGACGGTGCGGACCGCGAGCACGTGGACTCCGAACTTCTTCTCGACCGCCTGCGCGATCTCGGGCTTGCGCGCGTCTGGCGCGACTTCGAGAACGTAGCGGTTCTCGGCGGAAAGCCGCGATCCCTTCTCGGTGATCAACACTCTCCTGACAGTTTCTTTCGTCATGACTCCAATCTCCTTACTTGGCGATGCGCGCCATGAGCGCGTCGAACCCGGCCTTGTCGCACACGAGCTTGCGGTTCGCGAGAACCGTGTAGACGTCGAGCGCCTGCGCGGTCGAGTAGTCGATGCGCGGCAGGTTGGAGGTGGCGAGCAGAACCGTGTCGTCGACCTCCTTCTGGACGACCACCGCCGTGCGGTCGACGCCGAGCTCCTTGAGGAGCGCCGCCATCAGCTTCGTCTTGGGCGCCTCGAACGAAAACTCGTCGACGACGATCACGTCGCCGGCGACAAGCTTGTCGGAAAGCGCGCGCGCGAACGCGAGCGCCCACACCTTCTTGTTCAGCTTCTGCGCGTACGAACGCGGCTTCGGGCCGTGGGCCACGCCGCCTCCGCGCCAAACCGGCGACTGGCGGAAGCCCGCGCGGGCGTTGCCGGTGCCCTTCTGCTTCCACGACTTCTTGTTCGAGCCGGCGACCTCGCCCTTGCCCTTCGTCGACGCCGTGCCGGCGCGACGCGCGTTGCGGATCGCGGTCACGACGTCCTTTACCGCCTTCTCGCCCTTGTCGAGCGTCAGCTTCTCCCTTTCAAAGACCGTCTCTATCTTCTTAATCGCTTACGCCCCCTTCTT
>JAGDAE010000168.1 GCA_017959645.1 Kiritimatiellia bacterium | reverse complement strand
TCCGCCCGCGCGAATCGTCCCCCGCCGCGCCGGCCGCCCGCGCCAGATACTCCAGCGCCTTGTCGCCGTCGCCGTCCATCAGCTCGAGCCGCATCATGCCGATGAGCGCGTCGTGGTTGTCGGCGTCTTTGGCGAGAATTTCGCGGTACATCTCCCGCGATTTTCTCGATTCGCTGTCGCTTGCGTAGAGCGCCGCCATCATGTTGAACAGCGTCGCGCGCTTGTCGGTGGGCACGAAATCGATCGCGCGGCGGATCTGGCTCAACGCCTCGCCCGGACGCCCCGAGCGCGCCCAGCTGAAGCCGAGGCGAACGAATATCTCGGGGCTGCGGATGTAGCCGTAGTGCGCGGCAAGCTTCCACAGCACGTAGCGGCGGTCTTTGTCGTCCACTATCTGCTTGAGGCTCTTTTCCAGTTCGCGCTTCTTCGCGACCGCGCCGGCGAAGCCGGTTCGGGCCATCTCGAATTCGTTGAAAAGCGCGCACACATTGTCGGCGTCTATCTCGTTCAGCACCAGCTCGTACATGGCGAACGCACCATCGTCGTCGCCGTCATCCTGAAGCATCACGCCGCGGTCGTTGGCGACGAGTCCGAGATGGCGGCGAAGCGAAAGCCGCATCAGGTCGACCGGATCGCAGTCGTCCCGGAGCCGGTAGCTGCCCCACCCTTTCGGTGCGGAGAGGACTGCGTCGAACTCCTTCCATGCCCCCCAGTCGGCTCCGCGCCCGGGGTCGGCGCCGAAGAACAGGAATTCCGGAATCGCCTTGATCCCCGCCGCATACCACAGATCGGGGGCGCCGAAAATCGCGACTTTTTTGCCGATCTCGGGGTCGGCCGCGAACCAATCCTGGACGAACGGCAGAACGCCAAGCTCGAGCGAGAGGACGAGATCGGCGTTCTTGTCTCCGCCGACGTTCTTCTCCTTGACCAGCCCGGAGAGTCTCTCCAGATAGTCCCTGTCGAGATCGCGCTGCAGGCAGACGAGATTGAGCTCCTTGCCGCGCCGCGCCGCCTCGAGCCGCAGATGGTCGTCGAGAACGCCGTCGGTCACGAACCATGTCCTGTCGCCGAGATCGTCCAGCAGCTTCGACGCCGCCTGATCGGCGAATCTGCCGCGCTCGCCGTCGAACGATATGAGCGCGAGCATTACGGTGGACGCGTAGGTCAGGGCGAGAACCGGCAGCGCCGCCAACGCGATCGGGCGGCCCTTGAGCGCGACCGGCGGCTTGTCGACAGACTCGTTCATCCGCACCTTGGCGACCGAAAGCAGAAACCAGTAGGCGAGAAGATATCCGGCCGTCGCGGCGGCGCAGGCGCAGGCGGCGACCGGCAGTTCGCCGTACGGGGCCATCAGCGCCGAAGGCGAAAGCGGCGTGGCGACCGCAAGTATCGAGACCGCACTCATCGCGATGTGATACAGCCACTGCGAAATGTCGCTTCGCATATTGAACGCCTTGTGGCTCGAGAAAAGCGCCATTGCGAACGGCAGAACCGCGAAGAATACGATGAACATCCATCCGTCCAGCGAGAGCCAGCCGCGCAGTTCGCGCCAGTGCGAGCGGAACACGCCGGTAAGATCGGCGTCGCCCAGGAACATGCAGCAGTAGAAGGTCGCGACCGCAACCGCGAGGAATCCGGCCGCCGCGCCGTACGGCTTGCCGCCGCGCTTGCCGGAAACCGCCCATACGCCGAGAATGTAGCCGGGCGCGAGCAGTATGAAAAGCGGCGAATCGACGAGCCCGAAACCGGACGCCGCGCCGATCAGGACCGGGAAGAGCGGCCCGGCTTTCTTCGGCGCGCGCGCATAGCCGATCATGAGCGCGAACGATACGAACGCCCAGGCCGCGTCGAACGAACTGCTCGAAAGCCGCGTCGCCGACTCGCGCACCGCCGGCGCAAAGACGAACAGCAATGCCGCGGACAGTCCCGCGAGCCGTCCGGCGAACGCGGAATGCGCGGCGACGGATTCGCCGTCTATGCGTTCGCGAACGAAGAACGAGACAGTCAGGTACATGCAGACGGCCGAGACCGTTCCGCACACCGGCGCAAGCAGATTTCCGCCGCCGAAGAACCCGGCAAACAGCCGCATCACCGGATGCGGGGCGATCGGGACGGCGTCCAGCCCCGCCCATAGCGTCATCAGCCGCGCGCCCTCGCCGGGAAACGCATAGTCGGCGACCGACGGGAAATACGCTATCGCCGCCACTACCGCGACAATCGCGGCGTCGATCCAGTTCGCGAGCGCGCTTACGGGTTTCTTTGACTCGATCATTTCCTGATTCCCTCCTGTTTTTCCGCGCCGCCGCGGCGCATCATACCTTGGCGAGCGCCTGCTCGAGGTCGGCTATCAGATCGTCGGGATCTTCGAGACCGACCGACAGACGGATGAGATCCGGCGGTATTCCCGCCTCCTTCAGCTGCTTGTCGGTAAGCTGGCGGTGGGTGTGCGAAGCCGGGTGCAGCACGCAGCTCCACGCGTCGGCGACATGGGTCACGATGCCGATCAGCTTGAGCGAATCCATGAACTTTATCGACGCCTTCCGGCCGCCTTTTATGCCGAACGTCATCACGCCGCACGGCGCCGGACCGTCGAACTGCTTCTTCATCAGCCTGCGATAGGGCGAGTCGGGAAGCCCCGCGAAATTGACCCACGCCACCTTCTTGCGGGTCTTGAGCCATTTCGCTATCCTGAGCGCCGATTCGGCGTGGCGGCGTATTCTCACATGCAGCGACTCGAGGCCTATGTTGACCAGAAACGCGTTGAACGGCGAGGGTATCGACCCGAAATCGCGCATCAGATGCGCCGTGCATTTGACGATGTACGCGAGCTTGCCGAACGTCTTCGTGTACGAAAGCCCGTGGTAGCTTGCGTCCGGCTCGACAAGCCCGGGGAATTTCCCGGCGTGCTTCTCCCAGTCGAAATTGCCGGAATCGACGATGCAGCCGCCGACCTGCGAGGAATGTCCGTCCATGTACTTCGTGGTCGCATGGGTGACGATATCGCATCCGAACTTTATCGGACGGCACAGCACCGGCGTCGGAAAGGTGTTGTCGACGATCAGCGGAACTCCGTTGCGGTGGGCGATCTTCGCGAACTTGGCGATGTCGAGGACGACTCCCGACGGATTCGACACGGTCTCGCCGAATACGCATTTGGTGTTGGGGCGGAACGCCGCCTGGATCGTCTTCTCGTCGGCATTGGGGTCGACGAACGTGAACTCGATGCCGAGCTTCTTCAGAGACACCGCGAAGAGGTTGAAGGTTCCGCCGTAGATCTGGGCCGACGAGACGACATGGTCGCCGGCCGAGCAGAGGTTGAGAATCGCGAACGTCGACGCCGCCTGCCCCGACGAGGTCAGAATCGCCGCCACGCCGCCCTCCAGCGCGGCGATCTTCTTCGCAACCTCGTCGTTCGTCGGATTCGCCAGACGCGTGTAGAAATAGCCGGACGCCTTCAGGTCGAACAGATCGGCCATATGCTGCGTCGTATCGTACTTGAACGTCGTCGTCTGGTAGATTGGCACCTGACGCGATTCTCCGCACTTCGGCGACCAGCCGCCCTGCACGCAAAGAGTATCTATTTTCATGGTCTGTTTTCCAATTCCAATTGTTTTGCGTATTATATCATATTTTCCGCCTCGCCGGCACCGGGCCGGTCGCGTCTGGCGTTTCAGATGAAGCGGCCGGTAACCGAACGGGGGCATTTGCGGATCTGCTCGACCGTCCCTTGGCAGACGAGCTCGCCGCCCGCGTCGCCACCGCCGGGCCCCAGATCGATTACCCAGTCGGCGCATCTTATAACGTCGGTGTTGTGCTCGATGACGACGATCGTGTTGCCCTGGTCGCGGAGCTTCAGCAAAAGCGCCATGAGTTTCGCCGTGTCGTCGAAGTGCAGCCCGGTCGTCGGCTCGTCGAGCAGATAGAGGGTCTTGCCGGTTGAGCGGCGCGAAAGCTCGGTCGCCAGTTTTATGCGCTGGGCCTCGCCGCCAGAAAGCGTCGTCGCGCTCTGCCCGAGCTGGATGTAGCCGAGGCCTACGTCGGCGAGCGTTTTCAGCTTGCGCGCGAGCGACGGCACCTTGGCGAAAAATCCGCATGCTTCGGCGACGGTCATCTCGAGTACGTCGGCGATGTTCTTTCCGCCGTACGTCACCTCGAGCGTCTCGGCGTTGAAGCGCTTGCCGCCGCACTGTTCGCAGGTGATGTACACGTCGGGCAGGAAGCTCATCTCGAGCTTGCGCAATCCGTCGCCGCCGCACACCTCGCAGCGGCCGCCCTTGACGTTGAACGAAAATCTTCCGGCGGCGTATCCGCGCGCCCTGGCGGCCTCCGTCTTCGAGAAGAGTTCGCGTATGTCAGAGAAGAACCCGACGTAGGTCGCGGGATTCGAGCGCGGCGTGCGCCCGATCGGCGACTGGTCGATTTCGATGATCTTGTCGAAATTCTCCTCGCCCGAAATCTTGCGGTGCCTGCCGGGAATCGCTTTCGCGCGGTAGAAATCTCTCATCAGCGCGCGTTTGAGCGTCTCGTCGACCAGTGTCGATTTGCCCGAACCGGACACGCCGGTGACGACCGTGAACGAACCGACCGGAATCTTTACGGTTATGTTCTTGAGATTGTGTTCGCACGCTCCGTGGACCGTGAGGTATTTTCCGCACGTCCTGGCGCCGCCATTGCGCGCGGCCGCAAGCTCTCCGTTGAGATACTTCGCCGTCAGGCTGCCCTTCGCCTTGAGCAGCCCCGCGAAATCGCCCTGGTACACGACCCTGCCGCCTTCGCGTCCGGCGCCCGGGCCGAGGTCGACGATCCAGTCGGCGTTGCGCATCATCTCCGCGTCGTGCTCGACTATGACGACGGTGTTGCCGCGGTCGCGCAGCTCCTTCAGCGTTCCAATGAGCCGCTCGTTGTCGCGCGGATGCAGGCCGATCGTCGGCTCGTCGAGCACGTAGAGGACCCCGGTGAGCCCCGAGCCGATCTGGGTCGCGAGGCGTATGCGCTGCATCTCGCCGCCGGAAAGGGTCGACGAAGCCCTGTCGAGCGTCAGATAGTCGAGCCCGACGTCGAGCAGGAATTTGAGCCGGCGGACGATTTCGCCGATGACATCCTTCATTCCGGCGAATTCCAGCGGACGGAAAAACTCCAGCGCCGCACCTATCGGCATCGACATCGCTTCGGTTATGGTCTTGCCGGCCACGGTGGCCGAGCGCGATTCCGGCTTCAGCCTGGCGCCATGGCATTCGGGGCATGTGCGATAGTTCTGGTACGCCTCGAATCTGGCGCGCATTTCGTCGTCTTCCGCCTCGTCCATGCGGCGCTGCAGTTCGGCCAGAACGCCTTCGAACGGGCGGTCGACGCGCCGCCACGGGAGCACCAGATCGTCCTTGAAGCCGTGCATCAGGCCATGGCGGAATTTCGCCGGCAGCTTCCCATACGGCGTCGAGAGCCTGACCTTGTACTGCCTGGCTATCTGCGCGAGCAGTTCTTTGTGGTAGAGTATCGACATCTGCCCCATCCGCCGCCAGGGATGTATCGCCTCCTCGAGCGGCAGCGTCTTGTCGGGAACGACCAGATCTTCGTCGAAATAGTAGAGCTGGCCGAGGCCAAGGCATTTGGGGCACGCGCCGAAAAGCGAGTTGAACGAGAAGCTCCGCGGCTTGAGTTCCTCGAAGGAGAGTCCGCATTCGGCGCACGCGTTGAGCTCCGAGAACGTCTCGCCGTTGACGTACATCACGCCCTCGCCCTCCTTGAGCGCGAGCTCGACGGAATCGGCCAGGCGCGTGCGGTCGCACGGCAGAACGAGCCGGTCGACGACGAGATCGATCGTATGGGCCTTCTTTTTGTCCAGCGCCGGGACTTCGTCGAGCGGATACACCGTGCCGTCGACCCTCGCCCGCGCGAAACCCTTGCGCTTCGCCGCGGCGAAAACTTCCTCGTGGCGGCCTTTCTTTCCTTTCACGACCGGAGCGCAAATGACGGCCTTCCCCTCGCGTCGCATGAGGATGTCGACGATCTGGTCGGACGACTGCTTCGATACTGCGCGGCCGCATTTGGGGCAGTGCGGCACGGCGACCGAGCCGTAGAGTATCCGCAGATAGTCGTGTATCTCGGTCACCGTCGCCACGATCGAGCGCGGGTTGCCGGCCGTCGTGTGCTGCTCGATCGAAATCGCCGGCGAGAGCCCCTCGATCTTCTCCACGTCCGGCTTGCCGAGCCGGTCGAGGAACTGCCGGGCGTAGGCCGAAAGCGATTCCACGTACCGCCGCTGCCCCTCGGCGTACAGCGTGTCGAACGCGAGCGAACTCTTGCCGCTACCAGAAAGCCCGGTGACCACGGTAAGTGAATTTCGCGGTATCCTGACGTCGATCCCCTTGAGGTTGTGGACCCGTGCGTTTTTTATCGTAATGTCCATCGCTTCGCGCTATTCCCCGGCGATTGCGAACGCGCCCTGCTTCTTGACCGCCCCGCTGCCGAAAAATTCCCCGCCGGACATTACCCCGCGGACCGTCACGGTGTCGGTCTTCAGCCTGCCGCCCGAAAGATAGTACAGTTTGAACGAGCCGCTGACCAGCCCCGTCTTCGCCGCGCAGGCCAGCTTCAGCGCCGGCAGATTGGCCGGCGTCTGGCCGGCGCGGTAGTCGACGTACGGGTCGCCGTCCTTGGCCTTGACCTTGCCGACCGTCTTTTCGCGCAGAATCTTCCCGTTCCGGACGGTAAACGTCGACGGCAGCAGATCGAAGCCGTCGAGTTCGCCGATGTATTCCCTGAAGGCGGGAATCTCCATCAGCAGCCGCAGCGTGCCGTCGGCGAGAGTCGTATGCGCGGCGCCCTTTTCGCATTCCCAGCCGTCGGCGGATACATCCACCACCGACGCCGGCGTTCCGTCGAGAGGCAGCCACAAAACGAAACCGAACGACACGTTCTTTTTCGAATACGCGCACGGTACCGCGAACGCCGTTTCGCCGAGCGCCCCTTGGGCCGAAACGGATATTTTGGTTCCGTCGGGCAGATACCCCGAAATCTTCGCCTTGCCCTTCTTGGCGAGCGTCGCCGAGAACCCGGCGTATCCGGAGCCGGTGTCGAACGCGAAAGTCCAGACCCCGGCCGGATATTTGCCGGCCAGCGCCTTTTCGGCGGCGATTTTCGACTTGGTCAAATCCTTGGCGGCTTCGACCGTGTAGCCCTTGAACGAACCCGAGAGCCCGAGCGCCCCGTAGACGATGCCTGATTCGTCGACCGGCATGCCGCCCGGGGCGATTTCGGTCCGTACTGTGGTCTTCTTCCCGCCCAGCAGGGTGTAGGAGATCGTTACTTTTGAATTTTTGCCCGCTTTCGCCTTGCCGGTCTTCACCGTGATGGCGCCGGCGATCTTGCCGTCGGCATCCTTGAGCCAGCCGTTGTAGGTAAACGCCTGCGAAGCGTCGAATTCGCCGAGTGACTCTTCGACCGGGAAAAGTTCGCCTTCCGGCGACGGATCTGCGGCGACGATCGTCAATTTCGCCTTCATCGGAGGTATCGGTTCGTAATTCGCGCCGTCTCCGGAGAACGCCGCCTCGATCTCGTAGACGCCGGGTTCGGTCTGCCCGTTGCCGGAATACGAAACCGCGACGCCGGCCGGCAACGGTCCTTCCACCGCAAGCGACTTCGGTTCGCCGTCGAAACCATACTCGCCGTCCGGGAACAACACGCCGCCCATGTCATAGACCGCCTTCGCGATCGTCCACGGAATTTCCTCATCTCCAAGCGAGCCGTCCGCCCAGCGGTAACCGTTCTTCAGTTTTGCGACCGCGACGTACTCGCCGGCGTTCGTCGCTACATTCCCGGTCAGCGTGAAGCCCGCCGATTCGACAACGCCGGTTGTGGCGACGCCTGAATAGACGAACCGCTCCTGAGCCGTCTCCGGCTTCTCGACCTCTTCGGAAACTTCCAAAGTATAGGTCCTGGCCGCTATCGGCAGATAGTTGGTTTCGTCGACGATGAAATCGACCTTGACCTCGTAGATGTCGGGTTCCGACTGTATATTGCCGGAATAGACGGCGACGACGCCATCGGGAAGGTTGGTCAGCGAGAAAGTCTTGTCCGTGCCGTCGTATGCGAAATATCCAAGACCGCCAACGCCCGAAATGTCATGCTCCGCTCTGGCGATGCTCCATTTGATCTGCATATCCTCCGCCGAGCCGTCGCTCCATTTGTAGCCGTCGGACAGCCTTGCCGTCGCGACATGTTCCCCGGCGTTCGTCGCGACGTTTCCGGCCAGCGTGAAGCCTGCCGATTCGACAACGCCGGTCTTGCACAGGCCGTCGTACAGGAGACCGGCCACCGGCGCCGGAACCGCGACCGGGATGCGCGAATCGGGCGCGGCCGGAACCGGTTTTACCGTGAGCGTGAAATTGGTCGGCGCCACATATTCGTAATTGGTCCAGTCGCCGAAAAATTCAACCTCGACGGCATATACGCCGGCCTCGCACCTTCCGTCGCCGTTGCAGGAAGCCACGACGCCGTCCGGAAGATTGGCGACATTCAAGAGCTTTGCCGTACCGTCATAGTCGAAAACCGCATCTCCGGCAACCACGTCCGACATGTCGTATCTGGCCTTTGCGATCGACCATGGGATCTCCAGCACTTCCGGCGATCCGTCGGCCCAGACAAAGCCGGCGTCCAGTTTCGCCGTCGCGACATATTCGCCGGCGTTCGTCGCGACATTTCCGGTCAAGACGTATCCGTAGCCGCCGCCAACGCCCTCGATCATGGATCCGGTATAGACGATATTCTCTCTGGCGGACGGTTTTTCCACTTTTGAAGACATGTCCAATATGGTCAGTTTTGCGAAAAGGTTGGTTTCGGCCAATCTGTAGTTTCCTGTGTCTTCCGCAAACGACAATTTGGCGACGACGACATACTCGCCGACCTCGGAGACTCCGCTGGAGCCCAGCACGATCAAGCCGCCGGCTGCGTTGTTGGTGCAGTAATCGAAAGATACGTCTATCCTGCCGCAGTCTTCCGTCAGCGAACCGGGAATCTCGAACTCGTTCTTCTTCACTTTCGCGTCGTAGGTGAATACGATGTCGGCAAACTCTACCTCCGGGGCGACGTCGACGATCTTCGGCGCGATGCTCCACTTTATATCCTGCTCTCCGGTGCCGCCTATGCGGTTCCACGCATTTCCTGCATCCAGCGTTGCCTTCGCCGTATACTCGCCGGCATTCGTGGCGACATTGCCGGTCAAAATGAAGCCGACTCCTTCCACGACCCCGGTCTGCGCCAAACCGTCGAATACAAGCCCTGTTTCCGCCGCCGGCAGATCGATACGCTCCCACTCGCGAAAAACAATGTTCGAGACATTGGCGCGGATGTTGCCTTTGAATTCGGCGCAATTCCACTTCTCTCCCCCGGTAGCAAAGCTGAAAGCGATGTCTCTCTTGCCGGCATTCACCACGACATTGGTTTCATACCAGATGCCATACTGTGGATCGGTTGGATTGCCGACCCATTCCGGGTTGAACGTGGTGTCAGGCTTCAATGGCTCTGCAAGGCAGTCAACCGTGAAAATCTGATGTTCTTGACTCGGTGAATCGTGTTCCAGCATCCACCAAAACGAAAGCGTTCCGCCGCAATCGGAATCGATCGTCAACATCAACGTCGCCGCCGTATTGGTATTGGGATAATCGTAAGGCGCGGTTATCATGCCGCCGTTCACATACCATTTGGGAGCGCCATTGTCACCGCGTGATTCGCAATAGATGCGCTCGTCCCCTATGACATCTTCGAATCCTCCGTCTTTTGCTTTCCAATGGGCATATAGCGAGTGATCCTTGTCGGCGGAAACAATTGAATTGGAAGTTACCAAGCTGCCACCGACAAGGCTCGTGTACCATCCGGCGAAATCGTAATGTTCGCGCGGATCCGGAGACGGCATGTCGCCGTATTTGCCGCCGTATTGCAGATCTTCAGATTTGACAACGGTGCCGGCGACGTATGTAACCCGATACGTCAGACTGGTCCATACCGCCGTCAAATTGTAGCTCGTTCCGTCCAATGCCTTGCTGACGAAGATATCGCCGTCGAGATAGTCGACAACGCTGGCGCTGTTCGTGGACCAGCCGGCGAAGGCACATCCGGCATTCGAAAATCCGTTGGAGGACAGCGGCTGTTCAATGCCGTAGTAGAATGTCTGCTCTTTCATCGTTCCCGAACCGGAACCGGGCGAAAATCTCACCGGATACGTTATCGGTTCCCACGAAGCGTAGAGCACGACATTGGCCGCATTTGAAACCACGACTCCGTCGACGCTATTTCCATCTTGATCTCGCCAGCCGGCGAACCGGCAACCGACCTTGGACGGCGTCGGCAGATCCCCGGAAGATTTCCCGTA
>JAGDAE010000167.1 GCA_017959645.1 Kiritimatiellia bacterium | reverse complement strand
TTTTCAAAGTGCATGGGTGCACTTTTTCTGCGCCATTGCGGCACGGTTCGGCACGCTTTTGGCGGCTAGAAATTCTTGCCGGTGACGGCATGGTGTCCATCGGGATGGAGAGTGGGTGGTCATCGGGATGGACAGGGGGTAGTCATCGGGATGGGGGCTATTGTGACACCAGGATGGGGGCTATTATGAGACCCTGATGCGGCTTTGACTTCAATGCGCATTGACAGGGGGTGGAAATGCGCATTGACACTACCCACCCATCCGCATTCCCGAGAATGCGATAGGGCCAGAACTCTGACGATCCGCAGCATATCAAAAGGTGAAAAATCGCACTTGATTTCCGGCGAAAAGAAATGGTATACTACTTTCGTCCAGAACGCGGAGCAAGCACTGCGTTTCAACTTTGCGACATTTCAAGGAATTTCCTATAGGCCGGGCGGTGCAGAAGTATGGTATACTGTGCCGAAAACAAACAGGAGGAAGGTTATGATTCTCTGCAAAAAGCAAATGATTTCGTTGTTGGCGGCCGCAATGTCGTCCATTGCACATGCGCTCGCATGGCCGATCGAGACGACGGACAAGACGGTTGCCGGGGCATGGATGGACAATTTCGCGAACGCAACCAATCTGGCGTACACAACGAAGACGCCGATGGTCTTGTTTTGGGCCAATACGGGGTGCGAATATTGCGAGTTGCTGGAAGATGCCATAAACTCGGCCGAATTCCAGGCGTGGCAGAAGCAAAACGATGGTTTCGTGTACAATTTCGTGTACGCATCAGACGGCAACGATCTCGCGCCCAATGCAGGATCCGGAGCGAAGGAATTCGCCGCCACGGCAGGGGGGACGATGAAGAAGGGCTTGATGTCCTATCCGTTTGTATGCCTCTACTGGCCGAAGGAAGACGGAACGGTTGCGGTAAAGAGCGTCTTGGGAAGATCCGGACAGCTCGATCCGGCAACCGCCCAAAGCGGCGGGACGCTGGCGAAGGAGTTCGAAGCATGCATAGAGAAGTTTTTCGCCGGTTACGATGCGCCGGTCAAGGTCGGCTTCGCCATGTCGGGCGGAGAATATGATCGCCTCGAGGCCGAACCTTCCACGATCTATGTCGATGTGCCGATGGTGCGCACCGGCGGTGCGGGCAATTCCGCCGAGACCGTGCTCGTTGCCAGGTTTCCGGATGGGATTCTCCCCGATGCCACCAACGCCGTGAAATGGACCGCCGGCCAGACGGACGCGTTTTCCAGAGTGTATCTGGCTCTGCCAGACGGAGCCGCGTTCCCGGCCGGAAAAACCGTATCGCTGATTGCGCTTGGCGAGGACGGCGCGATTCAAGCCGAAGGGGCGATCCATTTCGTCGAAGAAGTCCCCGTTTCGGTAGAGAATCCTAAATTCGTCGGCGAAGAGTTCGATTACGGCGAATGGACGATGGATTACGCGGCAGCGAAAAAAAAGGGCGGATACATTCTGGCGAATTTTTCCGGCGTTCTGTGGTGTCCGTATTGCTACGGGATGGACCATTCGCTTCTCGCTTCGGAGGAATTTGCCAGATGGGCCAAAGACAACAAGGTGTCCCTTGTCTTGTTCGACCAGAGCAGGGCGTCGGATCCGGCGACCGCAGCCGGCAGCGGGCAGGCCAGACTTCTGTCATACGCGGCGGGAAATTCGTCCACGCTCGGTGGGCTTGCCAGCGGAGCCGGGTATCTCTCGCGAAAAAGCATCGCGCAGGATGAGGTCAAGAAGGTCGTCGACGAAGTGACTCGCCGCACGGTCGAGTGGTTGGCGCCGGAATCGACTGCGGCAAGACTTGGCAACCCGACCCTGCTTCTGGTGGAGAACGACAAGGTTTCGGGGCGCTTCAGCGCCTGGCGCGACGCCGACAGGTATTACGACCCTGTCGAAAACATCTCCCGCCTTGACGATTTGCTGAAACTTGCCGGATCGGGCGGGGAGAGCGCAAACTACGCCTCCGTCACCACGCGCACAATTCCCGTCCCCGGCAAAGCGATCGCGGTCTACCAGATCAACGACAGAACCGAGTTTTTCGTGCTTTCCGAGCTCAAACCTGGCGTTTTGCGCGTTGTGGCCGCCGGTGACCGGGATATCGGTCTCGAACTTGTCGCCGACGGGAAGGTCGTCGCCGAAGGCACCGGTTCGCTCGAGGCCAGGATTTCGCGCACGGTTCTCGCCGCGCAAAGAATCGTGCTCAAGACGACCGGTTCGATGCCGGATAGGATCGGAGCGGGGTCTTCCGTGTTCACGGGGGAGATATCGACATCGCTCGAACCCGGCTCCGGCGCGGAGCAATTCTATTTCGCGGCCAATTTCCAGCAGTCGGCCGATCTCGAGAAAATCGACACGGCGAACGTAAAGTCGGCCACGGCAAAGAAGACTTCTGGTACGATGCCGTCCGGACTGAAACTGGTTTACGACAAGACCTCCGGCACGGTAAAGATAGCCGGAGCCGCCAAAAAACCGGGCACGTACACGTTCTCGTACACGGTGGCGACGAGGACGGCCGGCGTCAGGCAGGTGTCGGATCCGGTCGAAATCGAAATTTCGGTGATCGACCCCAAGACGAGCAATCCCTTTGCCGGAACGGCAGACAAGGCGACAGTTGCGCTTGTGCGTTCTGCGTCTGGCTCCGATCTTCCGGTTCCCGCAGGGGCGGTGGCGCTTTCGTTCTCCGCGAAAGGGAAGATTTCTGCCAAGCACGTCGATTCTTCCGGCAAGACGACATCGTTTTCGGGGGCATGGTCGGTCTTTGACGCCGACACCGGCGCCATTTGCGCGACATTGTCGAAAAAGGGCGCCGCGATGGATATCGTGCTTGATGCGGGCGGCATCGTCTCGGTCTCGGTCGCCGGATTCGCCGGTTCCGGCTTGCTCGGCGCGACCGGCAGGTTCGACGGATTGTATACGGTCGCGCTGCCGGTCGAGTCGACAACCGCCGCATACCGGTGCGCCGGCGCCGGCAGCATGGTTCTGACGGTCAAGAACGGGAAAGCGTCGATCAAGGGGACGCTGCCGGACGGTGCGGCGATGAATCTCACGACCGCGTTTTCGATCGACCCGGACGACAAAAACTACGCGCTGATCCCGGTCGTCAAACATTCCGGCAAGGAGACCCTCGCCGCCGTTCTGCGCGTCAGAGCGGACGGTGGAACCCTTTACGACGATCCGGAGACGGTTCGCGTGGTGCGCTCGCCGGCCGGTTTGCTCGCGAAATGGACCCATTCCGCCGCCGGCGACGCGTTCGAGTCGCTGATGGAAGTCTACGGCGGATATTTCGTGAAAGGCAAAACTACTGACGATTGGCGCGGGCTTTTCGAATTGGGCCCGGTCAAGGCGGAGATCGACGGAACGCCTTCGCAAGTCACGTACAAATACAACGCGTCTACCGGGGTTGTAAGCGGAACAGGCAAAGATATCGTGCTTTCCGACGGCGCCCGGGCGTCCGGCACGTTCAAGGGCGTATTGACGCCGGGGTGGATCGATTGCCAATGCGCGGAAGAAGAGTTTCCCGGCCAGTTCATAGAGCGTCCGTTCGCGAGCGGCACGTTCCACTACAAGACATCGAGCGGCGGCCGTCGAGTCGCGGCATCGGTTCCGTTCGAATTGACGGCAGACTGAATCTGCGCGAAGCGTTTTCGCACAGGCGGATGTCCGGGCTGGAGATTTGCCCTTGCGCGGGCAGGTGGATATTTGATATAATCCGCCCTTGTTTTCACAACAAAGGAGCAAACAATGGTCTATTCGACTGAGGTACAGCATCAGTGCCCCCTCGCGAAGGGGTGCAATCACGGTCCGGCGCCGATACCCGAAGAAGGGAAGTGGGTGCAGGCGAAACAGATCAAGGACATCAGCGGCTACACGCACGGAGTGGGCTGGTGCGCGCCGCAGCAGGGAGCGTGCAAGCTTTCGCTGAACGTCAAGAACGGCATCATCGAAGAGGCGCTGGTGGAGACGATCGGCTGTTCGGGAATGACCCATTCGGCGGCGATGGCCTCGGAGATACTCGTCGGCAAGACGATACTCGAGGCGCTCAACACCGATCTGGTGTGCGACGCGATCAACACGGCGATGCGCGAACTGTTCCTGCAGATAGTCTACGGGCGTACGCA
>JAGDAE010000166.1 GCA_017959645.1 Kiritimatiellia bacterium | reverse complement strand
TCTGGCGCGACATCGGTCTTGATCTGGCGCGTGGCGTGAAGCAGGGACCGTACAAGTACCGTATCGATTTCCTCTCCGGTGACGGATGGAAAACGCTTGCCGACGCGTCCGGCAACGAAACGGATCTTTTCATCGACTATCGCGAAACCATGCCGGCGACGACCTCACGGCTGCGACTTTGCGTCCTCGACGCCCCGCCCGGGATAACCCCGGCGATCGCCGAATTCACCGTTTTCGGCGAGTAGAACGGATATTCCGGGTCCGTACCCCCTTGACGGCGGGGGTGCAAATCGGATATAATACGCACCCAAACTTCGAAAGGAAAGAAAGATGTCTATTTTCATTGGTTTTCTCTATGTGGTCGAGGTGCTCGTCTGCCTGCTGCTCGCGCTCGTGGTGATGGTGCAGAAGCCCAAAGAAGGCGGTCTCGGCGGCGCCATCGGCGGCGGCATGCTCGAGGCGTCGCTCGGCGCCGACGCCGGCAACGTGCTCATCAAGACAACCGCCGTCCTCGGCGCCATATTTCTCGCGAACACGCTGATTCTCGCCCGTCTCACGTCGACGGTGCATTCGCACAGCGTGATGGCCGGCGAGCAGGAGCCGGCGGCACAGGAGCAGAGCGTAGCGCTGCCGGAGCCGTCGGTGCCCGAGCTTCCCGAGCCGTCCGCCGAGTAAGGCGAGATGAAGGTCCTGGTTACAGGCGGATCGGGTTTTCTCGGCATCAATCTCATCCGTTTCCTTCGCGAGAAGGGGGTGGATGAGATTCGCGTTCTCGATATCGCCGATTTCGACTATCCCGAGAAGGGCGAGGAATGGCTCAAGTTCACGCTCGGCGACGTAAGGGATGTCGCGGCGGTCGAGAAGGTGACGGAGGGGTGCGACATCGTGGTGCATTGCGCCGCGGCACTGCCTCTCTACAGCGAGAGGGATATCTACACGACCGAAGTCGACGGCTGCCGCAACGTGCTCGCGGCGGCGCGAAAGTTCGGCCTCGACCGGATGATCCAGATTTCGTCGACGGCGGTATACGGGGTGCCGAAGAAGCATCCGATCTACGAGGACGATCCGCTGATCGGCGTCGGGCCCTACGGCCACGCCAAGATCGAGGCGGAGAACATCTGCCGCGAGGCGATTCGCGACGGGTATTGCGTTTCGATAATACGTCCGAAGAGTTTCATCGGCCCGGAGCGTCTCGGGGTTTTCGCCCTTTTCTACGACTGGGCCTACACCGGCCACGGGTTTCCGATGATCGGTTCTGGCGAGAACCGCTACCAGTTGATGGACGTCGACGATCTGGACCATGCGATCTGGAACGCGATGACGTATCCGAAAGAGACGGTCGCCACCGAGTTCAACATCGGCGCGAAGGAGTTCACGACGATGCGCGAGGACTACCAGGCGGTGCTCGACCGGGCCGGACACGGGAAGCGGGTGAAAGGGATGCCGGCGTGGCTTTTGGTGTTCATTCTCCGCATTCTCGAAAAACTGCATCTTTCGCCGCTCTATCCGTGGGTGTACGAGACGGCTTCGACCGATTCTTTCGTGTCGACGGAGAAGGCGGAGAGGCTGCTCGGTTTCCGCCCGAAGTATTCCAACAAGCAGGCGTTGGTCAGGAACTACGAGTGGTACGTGGAGCATCTCGACGAGTTCAAGGGCAGGAGCGGAGTTTCGCACCGCGTTCCGTGGAAGCAGGGGATGCTT
>JAGDAE010000165.1 GCA_017959645.1 Kiritimatiellia bacterium | reverse complement strand
CGGGCGAAGAGACGCAAGACGCGGAGCAGGCGCCGTCCACATCGCCGGACGGGGCACAGCCAGAACAACCGCCGGCGCAGCCGGCGGAAAACGAAGGAGACGGAAACAATGCTTGACATGGTCCTTGCCGCCGCGCTGGTCTCGACCCCGGTCGAGCCGGTGCGCATCGTCGCAGCCTCGGAGACGCTGAGCAACGCGCAGTTTCTCGTGGAAAGGAAGTTCGCGCAGGTTCCGGAGGGTCCGTTCATCGCCGGCGGAGGGCCGGTTCTCTCGAAGGGCGACTGGCTGATTCTCGACTTCGGGCGGGAGCTGCACGGCTCTTTGCAGATCGGCGCCGGCGGGCGGGGCGGACGCGGGGCGAAAGCGAGGATACGCCTCGGCGAATCG
This sequence comes from Kiritimatiellia bacterium, assembly GCA_017959645.1. Taxonomy (GTDB): domain Bacteria; phylum Verrucomicrobiota; class Kiritimatiellia; order RFP12; family UBA1067; genus UBA1067. Next base: position 1,399 of record JAGDAE010000165.1, on the reverse strand, counting down.
GTCGCCGAGACGATGAGCGAACTCGTCGGCTCCGGCGGGGCGGGAGACCCGAAATCGAGCGCGACGAACGACCACGCGATACGCGACGACGTTATCGAGCTGCCGTGGCTCGGCAGGCGCGAGTTCGGCCCGAGCGGCTTCCGCTTCGCGCGGATCGACTGCGTCGGCGACGTTCCGCTGCAGCTCGAGTACGTGCGCGCGATCTCCACGATGCGGCGGATGAAGCGCCGCGGCGCGTTCAAATGCTCCGACGAGCGGCTGAACGAAGTCTGGGACACGGCGGCGCGGACGGTGCATCTGTGCTGCCAGGACTATCTGTGGGACGGGATCAAGCGCGACCGGCTGGTGTGGATGGGCGACACCCATCCCGAGACGATGGCGATACTCTCGGTCTTCGGAGACAGCAGGGTGATTCCCGACTCGCTTTCGTACATGGCGGCGACGACCGACCCTTCGACGGCGTGGATGAACGGGATGCCGACCTACACGCTCTGGTGGATACGCAATCTCGCCGAATGGTATCGCTATACCGGGAACAAGCGGTATCTGAAGAAAAACGCGCGGTATCTCGCCGCGACGTTCGATCGCGTGGTTTCGGGGATGAGCGGCGGGCAGTGGCTGGCGGGGACGTTCCTCGACTGGCCGACCGAAAACAACACGCCCGGCAAGACGGCGGGGACCCAGGCGCTCGCGCTCGCGACCGCGCGCGAAACCGCGTTCCTCGCGAAAGAGCTCGGCGACGCCGAACTCGAAGCGAAGGCGGTTTCTCTCGCCGCCGAGCTGGAGAAACTCGATTCGCTCGACCCGAACGGCGCCAAAAGCGCGGCCGCGCTGCTCGCGCTCGCCGGTCTGCGCGAGCCGGCCGACATGTTCGAACAGGTTCTCGGAAAGAACGGGAACGCGGGAGTCTCGACGTTCTACGGCTACTACATGCTCGAGGCGATGAGCGCGGCCGGAGAAAACCAGCGCGCGCTCGACACCGTCCGCGAATACTGGGGGGCGATGCTCGACATGGGGGCGACAAGCTTCTGGGAGGATTTCGACATCGCATGGACGAACAACGCCTTCAGAATCGACGAAATGCCGGTCGAGGGCAAGAAGGACATACACGGCGAGTACGGCGACTACTGCTATGTCGGCTTCCGCCATTCGCTCTGCCACGGCTGGAGCGCGGGGCCGGCCGCGTGGCTGATCAACCACGTGCTCGGAATCCGCCCGCTCGATGTCGGCTGCAGGACGGTCGAGGTGAAGCCGTTTCTCGGCGATCTCGAATGGGCCGAGGGCGCGCTGGCGCTGCCGAAGGGCCGCAGCGTTAAAGTTCGCGTCGACAAGAAGCCGGACGGCTCGCTCGACGTCAAGATCGAAGCGCCCGAAGACGTTTGCGTGATTGAATAGCCGG
>JAGDAE010000164.1 GCA_017959645.1 Kiritimatiellia bacterium | reverse complement strand
CGGCCCTCCTCGAGACTCTGCGAAGCTTGTCCGGCGAAATCGGCGGACTCTCGCTTCAATCCGTCGTCGGCGCTCTTTTCGCGCATTGCGTCCTGCCCGTCGGCATATTCGGCCCTTTCGAGTTCTTCCCGCCAGCTCCTCGCCGCCTCCTCTTCGCGGCGCGTCCGCTCCTCAAGCGCGCTCTTGAACCCCTGATCGCGCTCCGCCGCCGCCTTGAGCCCTTGCGCGAGTTTTTCGGCTATCTTCTTCGCCGCTTTCTCGATATCCCCGGCCGCGGCTTTCGAATCCGGACCGGATTCCGATTTCATCCGGTCGAGACGCGCCGCCAGATCCTGCGGGAGGTTTGCCGCGTTGTCGAGATTTTCCTCGAGGGCTTTCCTGTCCGCCTCGAGCGCGATGCCCATCATCCGGTCGAGTTCGCGGAATTCGTCGCCGTTTTCCCCGGAGGCGAGACGTTCGGTCGCGCGCTTGAGTTCCTCTTCGGCGTCGAGCGCGGCGGCCTCTTTGCGCAGTTCCGCGTCGCGGCGGCGTTCGGCGGAAGCGCTTTCGCGCGCGGTCTTGTCGAATGCATCGGCTTCCTTCTCGAGTTCGTGCTTCGAGCGCGTCGTAGCTTCGAGGGCCTTTTCGGCCGGCTTCTCGCTCCCGAGAATCTTGTCGAGTTCTTCCGCCGCCGCCTCGAGCGCCTTGACCGAATCGCGTCCGGCGTTCGCCTGTTCGAGCAGATCGGCGGCGTTGCGCAGGCGTTGCATCGCCTGGCGTTTCTGGTCCTCGGCATGGTCCGGATTCGCCTTTTGGCTCTTCGCCGCCTCGCCGAGATGCCATTCGGCGGCGCGCTCGTGCTCGAGCGCCTGTGCGAGCATTTCCCGCTTCCGCTCCATGTCGCGGCGCGCCATCTCGTCCATCGCCTGTTTCTTCGCGACCTCGCTTCTGGAAGCGTCGTTTTCGAGCGCGAGGCTCTCCTTGAGCCGGTTTGCCAAATCGACGGCCTTTTTCATCTGCCGCCACGCTTCGTCCACTTGCCGGTCGGAAAGCCGGTCGATCAGCTCGCCGGTTTCCCGCGCGACCTCCTCCTGCATGCGCTTCCACGCCTCGAGACGGTCGGGGTCTTGCGGATTCTCGGCGGCGAGGCGTCTGGCCGCATTCTCGAGCGAGAGCTGCTTGCGCGCGAGATCTTCCACCCGCTCGGCGTTCTCGAGTTCCTGAACGCGTTCGGCGAACGGCTTCTCGAGCCGGCGCAGCCGTTCCAGCGCTTCCTTGAGCTCCGGCAGCGTCTCGCGCAGCGACTGCACCCGCTTCTCCTGCGCGGCGTACCGGCTCTCGCGCAGGCGCTCGAGCGCCGGTTCGAAAAGTTTTTCCAGAGTGCGGCGTATTTCTCCGGCGATCGGCTCGAAGCGACGGTCGGCATCAAGCAGCGCTTCGAGTTCTTCGAGCCGCTTTTTCGCCTCGCCAGTCTCGTGTATCGCACGCCCTTGATCGTTCCACGCGGCGTTCTGCGCGTCGTTTACGCGGTTCTCGGCCTCGGCGAGCAGGCGCTTCGATTCCTCCACCACCTTGGCGAGCTCCTGCATCTCGAAGCTGAGCGCGCGGTTCTCAAGTCGCACGACGACCGGCGCGGAAGTCACACAGTGCGGACCGCCGAAACGCTCCGGACGGAAGTCTCGAACGACTATCGCGAATTCGACCGAAGCGATTCCTTCAAGATCGAGAGTGGAAAGATCAATGCTGTCCATGCCGCGCCACAGCGAAGGACCGGTCTTGGCGTATTCCGAAATATCGCGCCACTTCACAGTCTCGCCGCCCGCTTTCGCGTAGATCAGCTCGGGGGCGAAAATCCCCACATCGTCGCTCGCGGTTATTTCAAGCGGGAATTTGGCGTGCGGCGCCAGACTCAAAACGCCGGAATCGGGGCTTTCGACGACCACGATCGGCGGAGCGTCGGGCAAACTCCGTATCAGACCCCCGCGTTCCGGCGCGGAAAAACCGGCGGCGTTGGAAACCGCGAGCGACCACGAAGTCACGATATTGGATACTGCCGTATGCTCGTTCGTCTCGACGCCGCCGACGAAAATTTTCGCGAAAACGTCTTTCCCCGCGGGCTTGGCCTCGAATCGCACGTGCGAGCCCTCGATCGCCTGCACGGTCGTCGCCTCCTCGTTGGAATAAACGGCCGGCGCGAATCTCGTGTAGGCCGGATACTCCACGCGCGCGACGAAACTCTCGCATCTGGGAGTCTCGAATACCCTGACGCGGTAGTGGCGGGTGACGGCGTGGCCGGCGGAGACGCGGTAGCGCCATTCCGCGTCGCCGATATCGGCGATAAATTCGTAGACGCCGTCTTTCATCGGCTCGGAGAATTCCGGCCCCCAACCCTTGCCGGTTCTGCGCGAAATCCGTATCGCCGGCACGTCGCCGCCGGCCACTGCCGCCTCTATGCGCACGAGCGATCCGGCGAGAGCGTCGATGTCGCCGGGTGAGACGGTTATGCAGTCGGCATACAGATTGCCGACATCCACCCACGGAGCGACGGCGCGGACGAAGAGCCGTCCCGCGACCCCGGGGAAGACCGCGAACAACACGGCGAGCAGTCCGGCGACGGAAAGAAGAATCCACAGCCTCCTGACGATCGTTCTGGCCGTAAACTCCTTTTCGGCGGACAGTCTGGACGCAGCGTCCGACGCCTTCTTTTCGAGAACCTGCAAAAGCCGTTCGGAACACCCGGCGGACCGGTTTTCGTTCAGCTCCACGAGCGTCATCAGACATTCTTCGTGCTCCGGGTGGCGTCCGTCGAGAATTTCGGCCATTCGCCTGGCGTCGATGCGGCGCAGAAGCGGACGCAAGATCGAGAGCGCCGCCGTCGCGACGACGAGCGCATAGAGCGCCGCAGACATCCACCATCGCGCGGACACGGAGAAGATCGCGAATTTCGCATCGATCGCCATGACGGCAAGAGCGCCGGCGAGCAGCGACGCGAGAGTCATGGCCGCACCGCGCAGAAGATATATGCGCCTGACGCGGGAAATCGAAGCCGAAAGCAGCCGTTCGACGCTTGGGGAGAGAATCGTCATGCCAGACCTTTCCGCTTGCGCGAAATCCACGCGAGCGCGAGCGACGCCACGAAAACGGCAAGCGCGGACCAGTGGTTCCAGACCGGGGTTTCGACATGCTCGGAAACCTCGCTCTTGCCGGCGCCGAACGCGCCGTCGAGCGCCGAAACGCCGTCGACGCCGCAGACCTCTCCGCCGGTGAGCCCGGCGAGCCGGTCCGGAAGCGAGCGGTCGGCGCTCGTGTGCGCGAACTCTACCGGAGCCGCCGCCCGGTCGACACGGAACGATACGGCAAGCCGATCGGGCCAGTCGTCGCCGAGTTCGCGCCGGGCGCGGTCGGAGAATATCGTCGCCGTATATTCGCCCTCCTCGCCGGTGGAATCGAATGTCCCCTCGTAGTACGCCCCCGTTTCGTCGCGCCGCACAAGCTCCACCGTACGCGCTTTCCCGTCCGGAGCGACGATTTCGGCGCGCGGTTTCGCCTTTGCGACCGGCAGGAAGCCGGAGTCGAGGAATTTCGCCGAGATCCGTACCGTGTCGCCTGGCGCGTAGCGCAGCCGGTCCGTTCCGGCCCGCGCGTGGAGATTGCCCTCGCGAAGCTTTTCGCCCGAACCCCATTTGAACAGATTTCCCCAGAACCGGTGGTGGTACGCATCGCCCTTGCGGTACCGCAAGTGCCAGGTCTCGTCAGTCGCCAGAAACACGACTTTGCCGCGGCCTGTCTCGCGCACCGTCAGCAGCGGAGCGGCGGCGGCCGTGGAATCGGCGGCGAAAAGAAGGACTTCGGCGCCGGGCTTCACCGAAAGTCCGGTCAGGCGCGAGCGCGCAGGCAGCAGCGAGCTCCAGATGCGGTCGTTTTCCGACGCGGAAGGCGCGAGCGAAGTCGCCGGATGCCCCGCGCCGGACGGCGTAAGCGCGAACGAAGTCGCGATTCCGCGCCATGTCGCGACAACCTCGCCGGCGGCGTTCGTGCAGGCGACGGGCAGAAGGTCGGCAAGCGCGCCCGCGGCGAACTCGCGCGGCATGTGCCTTTCGCCGGCTACGACCACCAGCATCGCTCCGCGCTCCTCGACGCAGTACTTGATGTCATCCGCTTCCCGCGGACCTATCGTGTCCGCGCCGAGATCGCCGAGCACGATGATGTCGAACTTGCGCCAGTCTTCGCGCTTCGACGGCAGCCGCCCGGCTTCCGCCTCGCCGAAGGGACGGGACGCGTCCGCCTCCGGCGCGTCGGGAGCGACGACTCCGGATATGCGGTCAGGTTCGGCAAGGACGTACTGCAGATGCACCGACTTGTCGCGAGCGTACAGCAGGTTGCGCAGATAGCGAAACTCCCAGCGCGGACGCGAGTCGGCCATCAGCACGTTTGTGCGGTCGTCGGAAACCGACACCTCGAACGGCCAGGCGTCGTTCTCCGGTTCCGAATCCTCCTCCGGCGGCTCGAGCGCGACCGAATAGCGCAGAACGCCCTTTCCTTCCGGGTCGCGGACGAAGCGGACCTCTTTCGTCCACGAGTCGGAGTCGATGGAGAATTCGCGGCGCTCGATCTCGTTTTCGCCTTCGAGGAACTTTACGGCCACCCGCCTGCCGGCGAGCATGTCGGCTCTCACCGTCGCCGAAACCCTGACCTTGTCGCCGAGAAACACGTTTTCGGCGGCGCGGACCGACTCGATCGCGACATCGGCGCGGTTGGACTCGCTGCCGATCACGACCGAGCATATCTTCGCCCCGAGTCTCGCGAACCTCCGCGCGGCGGCCTCGGGGACCGTGTCGTCGGTAGAGCGCCCGTCGGTGAGAAAGACCGCACCTGCCAATTCCTCAGACGGTATCCGGTCGAGAACCGTCTCGAGCGCATCCGCGAACGAAGTGGTTTCTCCGCCGAACTCGAACGGTTCCACGTCGTAGCGGGCGGAAAGCGAAGATTCGATCGACGCCGCCAGATTGGTCGCGACCGTGCGGCGCTCGACACCGTTTGTCGCGTCGTCGGCCTGCGACATCGAGCGCGACGCGTCGGTCACCACCGCCACGCGGCGGTGGATCTCGCGGGTGAAATCATGACGCCAGCAGATGTGGAGAAGCATCCATATTATCGCGAGGAACGACAGCGTGCGGAGGACGAACCTCGGCGCCGACCGCACCCTGCCGCCGCGCCCGGCGTCGAGACGGCGGCAGAACAGCAGCTCGGCGACGACGAGCAGCAGCGCGGCGATCGCGAAAGGACGCCATATCTCCGCGCCGAAGCTTCTGCCGACGACGGCGGAGAGCGCATCGCCGGCGCTGCGCGCGATGCCGAGATCGACAAACGCCGAAACCGCATCCGCCTCGTCGCGCGTCATCGCCTTGAGATCCCCTTCGCGCGAACGCCATTTCACGTCCTCGTCGATCGCCACGGAATTGGTGGCGGCGAGCGAATAGACGAGCTCGTGGACGAAAGGCACGAATTCGGGACGCGCCGGAAACGCGGTCCATTCGAGCGAAAACGGGAACGCCGAAACCGCGCTTTTGCCCCTGCCGAAGTTTTTGGCGACGACGGCTGGAGCCGAATCGGAGAATCTGGCGATGACGTCGAAACCGCCGACGAGAAGCTCTTCGGGTATGCCAGCCCTGCCGGCGACCGGCGCGCCTTCGACGGCGACGTCCTTCAGCTTTCCGTTCCAGTTCGTGATCGCGGCGGCGAAGACGCTGTTGGTGGAATAGGCGCCGGTCGCATCCGGACCGGCGATCGCGAGCAACCCTCCGCCGGCGTCCACGAAGGAGGAAAGGTTGGTCACCGCTTTCGGCGACATCGACGGAACGTCGCACAGTATCGCCACCGCGCAACCTTCGAACACGGAAGAGTCCTCGAGCCCGTCCGCGCCGACCGTCTTGGCCGAAACGAGAAATTCCAGGTTGGTCCCGGCGATTTCCGGCCTTAGCGCCGCCTCGACGAACGCGCCAGGGCGGGCGAATCCGGTCGCCTGCGGCGATCCGTCGACCAGCACCACGCCAAGCCGGTCGATCGCGTCCACCGAATTCGAGACGGCCGAATCCGAAGCGATATCGTCGGCGGCGGTCAGCGAGAAGAGCGTATCGTGGCGTCCGCCGGTCTCGAAAGCATGGCTGAACGAGAACGTCCGCGACATCCCCGGCAGAATCTGCCCGACCGGAACGCGCGAGTCCTCGACTCCGTCGACCGAAAACACCGCTTCGCCTGGCGAAAACGCCTCGGAACCGGAATTCACTACGGTGACCGCGAAAGATACCGGGCGGTCGGTGCCGACTATCCGGCGCGAAGGCGCAACGCCGGCTATCGCGGCGTTGCGCACGCCGTCCGGGCCTTCGAGAGTGCGCCATATCACCGGCGGACGGCGGTCGAAGCGGGAGAATATCCGCTCGACCCGCTTCCATTCGGCGCTGTCGCCGGCGCGCCAACCATACGCCTGCCCGTCGCCGTAGATCACGACCTCTTTCGCCGGATTGCCGCCGCCGGAAAGGACCTCGCCAGCCGCCGCGAGCGTGCGTGGAGCGTCCATCGCGCCGGACCCAGGCTCCAGAGAGCCGATCAGATCGAGAACTTCCCGCTTCGACGAAATCGGCGACGGCGTCAGGATAACCGGGGTGCGGTCTCCCGCCAGAACCGCGAACGCCGTGCCGCGGGGAGAGAGCTTGACGAGCTTTTCCGCCTCTTCCTTGGCGCGCTCGAACGGGCTTGCGCCGTCGGGACCGGCGAGATTCATCGACGCGGACACGTCGAACACCAGCGCGACGTCCTTGTCGGTTCCGCGCCCGCCGAAGAAATCCACTTCGGGAAGGAACGGCCGCGCGAACGCGAGAGAGGCGAAGACGATCGCAAGAGTGCGAATCGCCATCAAGACCATGTCCTCGATCAGAAGTTTGCGGCGCTTCTTGACCAGCGTGTCGGCGAGAAACATCCACGCTCCCCACGCCACCCGGTCGGCGCTGCGCTTGCGGACCAGATGGAGAATTGCCGGAATCGCGGCCGCGAAAAGCCCAAGCAGCATCCAAGGGGCGAAAAACGACATGTCAGCGCCCTCCCGCGCGACGGTATCCGACCAGCACGTCCGCAAGCGCGCGATGGAATTTTCTGGACGTCAAGAGCGTTTCGTGGGTTATGCGCATCTCGCCGCAGGCGTGTCTGATCTCGCCCATATGCTTTGCGAACCGTTCGCGGTAGTCCGCCCTGACCGCTCTCGCGTCGACGTCGAGAACCGCGCCGCTCTCGAGATCCTCGAACCGCTTGAGATTATCGAACGGAAACCGCGCCTCGTCGGGATCGACTATCTGCAGCGCAACCACCTCGTGGTGGCGGAAGCGCAGATGCCTTAGCGCACGGACGAGCGCATTGGGTTCCGAATAGAAATCGCTGAGGACAAAAACCACGCTGCGGCGCGGAATGCGTTCGGCGATTTCGTGGAGAACCGCCGCCATGTCGGTCTCTCCGCCGGGTCCGATAGTATCGAGCTTCTCCAGAATGTGCCTGACCTGCGCCGGAGAGGACTTGGCCGGAATGAACGATCCTATCTTGGTGTCGTAGGAGACGAAACCGGCCGCGTCCTGCTGGCCGACGAGCAGATAGGCGAGCGTGGCGGTGAGATATTTGGCGTAGTCGAGCTTGTTCAGCCCGTCGGCGGCGAACCGTCCGCCGTAGGCCATCGAACCGGAGGTGTCGAGCACTATCGTCGCCCGCAGATTCGTTTCGTCGACATACTGTTTCACGTAAAGGCGCTGGCGGCGGGCGACGAGCTTCCAGTCGAGATTTCTCAGGTCGTCGCCCGATACGTACTGGCGGTGTTCGGAAAATTCCACCGACGCGCCCTTGCGGGAGCTTTTGTGCTTTCCCGAGACGAATCCGTCGACGGTGCCGCGCGCGAGGAACTCGAGCCTTCCGGCCGTCTCGAGCGCCTGCGGCGGCAGCCATTTCATGTACGAGGCGTTTTCCATTCGCCGTTCAGACGTCGAGCTCTTCGCGGCCCTTCACCTTGTCGAGAAGGCGCCTGATGACATCGTCGGCGGAAATCCCGGCGGCCTCGGCGTTGAATGTCGTGGCGATGCGGTGGCGCATGACCGGATAGGCCGCCCATTTCACGTCCTCGGTTATCGCGTATGCGCGCCCCTGCAGAATAGCGCGCGCCTTGGCGGCGGTCACGAGCGACATTCCGGCGCGCGGACCGGCTCCCCAGCTCACGAGTTCCTTGACGAATTCCGGCGCGGTCGCGTCGTGCGGACGCGTGGCGCGGACGAAATCGGCGGCATATTCGATCACGTGATCGGCAACCGGAACGCGGCGTACGACGTCCTGAAGCGCCATTATGTCCTCTGCCGCGAGCACCTTAGCCGGCTTTTCCCCGCCGGCGCCGGTCGTCGCGCGGAGAATGCGGCATTCTTCGTCGCGCGACGGATAGTCCACTTTGATGTTGAAGAAGAAACGGTCGAGCTGGGCCTCCGGGAGCGGATACGTACCCTCCTGCTCGATCGGATTCTGCGTGGCAAGCACGAAAAACGGTTCGGGCAGCGGATACGAGGCGGAACCGACGGTCACGCAATGCTCCTGCATGGCTTCGAGCAGCGCCGCCTGGGTCTTTGGCGGAGTACGGTTTATCTCGTCCGCCAGAAGCATGTTGGCGAAGACCGGGCCTTTCACGAACCGGAACACGTGCTGCCCGGTCGCCCTGTCTTCGTCGAGAACGTCGGTTCCGGTTATGTCGGCGGGCATCAAGTCTGGCGTGAACTGCACGCGCTTGAACCCGAGATCGAGAACGTCGGCGATCGTTCTCACGAGAAGCGTCTTCGCAAGCCCCGGAACGCCGGTCAGCAGCGCATGTCCGCGCGCGAATATCGCGGTAAGGACCTGGTCGATCATTTCGTCCTGGCCGATCACGACCTTGGCGATCTGCTCTTTCATCTCGGCAAACTTGCCGTGCAGAATCTCGACGCGCTTCACGTCGTCGGCGTTCATCTTCGTATTCATTTCTGTTCTCCCTGGATTTGCTCTTCTTCCGCGTCGACCGTCTCGTCGCGCTGATAGATCGGCAGCATTCGATACGGAACGGTAAGCGCGAGCGTCGTCATCGCCGTGCTGTAGACCGGGCTCTGGGCGTCGCTGCCGCCGCCCTGCCACGAGCCGTCGGCGTTCTGCCGGCGCATGAATTCGCCGTACATCCACGCCTCGAACTCTCTCCACGCCTCGCCGCCGACCTGGAACAGACCTTGCGAAGTGTAGTAGAGAGCGTAGTAGGTCGCACCGTTGCCGGCGAGCGCCGCACGGAACGTTTTTCTCACGAAATCCGCCGCCTTCAGCGAACAAGGATCGAGATGTCGCCCGCACAGCTCGAGACAAAGTATCCCGGCGCCAGAAAGCGTCTCGGCGTATCCACCGTTCGCCCCCTGGTAGCCGAAGGCACCGTCGCCTTCGCGCTGGCTGCGCTTGATGTACAAAACCGCCTTCTCGATTGCGTCTGGAGGCATCAGCGCACCGTTCAAGCGGGCGCTTCTCAGAGCCATCAGCGCCCAGCCGCTGCAGGAAAGGTCGCTGTCGGCGGCATCGGGGGTGTACCGCCAGCCGCCCATGTGCGAACCGTCGTTTTTCGGGTGGCTCTGCGCATCGAGGATAACCTTTACCGCGAACGGCAACAGAGCATCGATCTTTTTCTGCCGCTCGATGTCGACCATGCCGCTCATCTCCGACAGGAACAGCGTCGCTATCGAATGGGCGTACATCCTGCCGTCGCCGGCTGCGCCCATGTACCCGCGGTACGGCGCCTGGTCGCGCATGTCCGCGACGGAAAAGACGTAATCGAGACACCGTTCGACCACCTTCCCGTACGGCTCGGTACCCGGCAGATGGCCTTTCGAGAGACAAGCCATGCCGGCGAGAGCCGGAATCGCCGCCGACTCGCCCCACTGCCAGCCGAAACTCCCGTTTTCCCGCTGCTGGGATGCGATATACCTCAGTCCTCCCTCCACCGCACGGTCGATCTCGTCCGATTCCGCATCGAAAAGCGAAACATTCCCCGCCATCTTCCACAATCCCGTCTCCGCCGGCGCCGGCGCGGACTGTCTGCCCGCCGTGCGCCTGTCGAGGGCCGACGCCCCGGAACGCCCCAACACCACGGCCGACCCGGCGGCAAACGCGAGAAAACCGAACACCGCGACGGCCGACGCCACCGAACTGCGGCGGAACAGCCATGTTTTCGGCCTGGTCGCCTTGATGAGCCGCTCGGTGAAATCGGGCGACAGCTCCGTATCGCTGAGCATCGCGTACAGCGCCTCTTTCGCGTAGTGCAGACGGCTTCTTACCGTGCCTT
>JAGDAE010000163.1 GCA_017959645.1 Kiritimatiellia bacterium | reverse complement strand
CTGGTTTTGAATCCGGGCACGATCGGCCTGGCGGTCGGTCTGCCGCTGTTCTTTCTCTCTCTGCGTCTGCCGCAGGTTTTCGCGTCGCCGGTGCACCATGTCGCCGCGCTCAACACGCCGCTCGCGATGATTATCGTCGGGCACTACCTCGCCGGCGCGAAACTCGCTTCTGCGGCCTCCGACCCCGCCGCCTGGCTCGCGATGGCTTTGCGTCTCGCCGGGCTCCCGCTGCTCGTGACCGCATGTCTGTATCCTTTCCGGGCCGTTCTCGACCGCACCATGATGCTGGCGATAGTTACCGCCTCTTCCGCCCCGGTCGCTGCCATGGTGTCGATGCTCGCTTCGAAGTATGGGCGCGACGTCGACACGTCCGTAGGCGTGATCAGCGCCTCCACGCTGCTGAGCATAGCGACCATTCCCTGCATTGTGGCGTTCGCGATGGAGATTCTGTGATGTACGTGCGAATCGACGAATCGTGGAAGGCCGTTCTGGCGGATGAGTTCGAAAAACCCTATTTCGGCGAACTGGTGCGTTTTGTGAAACATGCCTACGGCACCGGCACGGTCTACCCGCCGCCGGGCAAGATATTCGCCGCTTTCGACCGCACCCCATTCGACAAGGTAAGGGTCGTTATAATCGGACAAGATCCGTACCACGAGCCGGGACAGGCGCAAGGGCTGGCGTTCTACGTCCCGCCGGGAATCCGCACGCCGCCTTCGCTTTTGAATATCGCGAAAGAGCTTGGACATATGCCGGATCTGCTGTCGTGGACCGGCCAGGGCGTATTGCTTCTGAACGCAACGCTTACCGTAGAGGCGCACAAGGCGGGCAGCCACCAGAACCGCGGATGGGAGACTTTCACCGACGCGGTGATACGCGCTCTGGACGAACGCCGCGACAATCTCGTTTTCATGCTCTGGGGTTCGTACGCCCAGCGCAAAGGAGCGTACATCGACCGCTCGAAGCATCTTGTCATATCTTCTGCCCATCCGTCGCCGCTTTCCGCCCATCGGGGATTCTTCGGCTCGCGTCCGTTCGCGAGGGCGAACGAATATCTCGCCGCACACGGCATTGCGCAGATAACGTGGTGACCGTGTCGCGCCGGACTGTTGGCGGAAAACAATGTGTCGGGCTCGTGATTCGTCGACGCCGGTTCAGGGCTCCGTAATGGCGGTTTTTCTGTGCCATTGCGGCGCGCTTTTGACGGCTGGTGTCCGTATGAGGTCAATGCGCATTGAGGGGGTGTGTCAATGCGCATTGACATGGGGTAGTCATGCGGATGGAGGATATGCCGACACGGTGTTCCGACGCGCTTTTTTGCGGTTGGCGTCATCCGGTCTGTTTTCGCCGGATGCTATGTAACAGCCAGACGCTTTTATGGCGTCAAGGCCTTGACGCCGTAGACCTCAAAAACGGCTTACGACGTCAAGGGATTTTGACGTCGTTGACATCGTTTTGACGCCGTGAAATTCAGTAACTTGCCAAACGCTCATCAAACCTTTCTAAACCATGACTTTAGAATATATATCAAAAAATCTCTCTCTCTATAAGAGATTTAGGCTCCAAGCCCTCGTCAAGCACCGGATTTGATGACGTCGTAGACGGCCGTGAAAAAAGTCGGAAAGATGCGACTAAAAGGGCCTCGAAAACTACTAATATATATGGGGGCGAGCAGATTGCCGCCCTTGTGGAGGTTTCGCTCTCCCCTTGTGGAGGTTTTCGATTCCCCTGGAGGGGTGTTTCCATTCCCGTGTGGACGGCTGTCTGCCTCCGCAATAGACCTTCGACTTTCGACCTTCTACGCCATTTGCGCGGGGATGTTCCCGATTGACATACCGGTGCTGGAAATGATACAATAGCAACCGGAATGGCAGGATATTCTTATTCGATATTCTCAGGCGTCGCGGTCGCGATACACCTGATAATAAACTTCGGGTTTCTGGCCGGTCGCGGAGTCGACACCGGGCGCGCGCGGCGCTATCGGGGTTTTCTGTTCGCCGTTCTCGTATACTACATGTCGGACGCGGCATGGGGTTTGTTTGCGGGCCTGGGGTGGAACCGCGTTTTGTACTTCGATACGGTGGTTTTCTTCCTGTCGCTTCCCGTGTTCGTTTTCATGTGGGGGCGCTTCGTCGCCGGCTATCTGGGCTTCGGCGAAACGTCGTCCAAGATTCTGCGGTCGTTTGGAATCGCGGTGATTGCGGCCAGCGCAGCGCTGATGGCGGTCAATCTTTTCGACGGCCGGATATTCTATTTCGACGACGCCGGCACGTACTGTTTCGGCGACCGGCGGCATTGGATGTTCGCGATGCTGATCGCCTTGGACGCGATGATTTCGCTGTTCGCGTTCGCTAAGGCGATGGGGTCGCGGGATCAGGAGCGACGAAGGGGGATGCTGGCGACGATATTCGGCGTTGCGGTTGCGGTGTCGGCCATTCTCCAGATCGTCTGGCCGCTCACCCCGTTCACCGCGCTCGGCTGCCTCGTCAGCAACTGCTTTTTCCACGTGTTCGTCATTCAGGACGAGCAGGCGGCCAGATATGCGGCGCGGCTCAAAGACGCGCTTGAACGCGCACGCGCGGCCGAGAAGGCGCGCAGCATGTTCTTCAGCGCCGTCAGCCACCACGTCAGGACGCCGATCAACGCGATTCTCGGATACGCCGAGCTTCTGCGTCCGGGGACCGAAAGCGTCGCTGCCCGCGAAGAGGCGCTCGATACGATCAATGCGAGCGGCTCCGCGCTGCTGGAACTCGTGGACGGCGTGCTCGATCTCGCGAAGACTGACGTGGGGGCGGTCGAGCTGCATCCGGAGAGCGTGCGCATCGACCAGCTGACGGCGGAGGTGTTTTCGACGCTCAAGGCGGCTGCGGCGGCCAACCGCGTGGAGCTCGTCGACCATACTTCAGACGTGCCGGCGCTCATGCTCGACGCGCGCCGCATAAAGAAGATACTCTTCAATCTGGCCGGGAACGCGGTCAGGTTCACCGACCACGGTTCGGCAACCATAAGCGCATCGTATTCGGGAGGGACGCTGGAGCTTGCCGTGGCGGACACCGGGTGCGGGATACCGCGGGAGATGCTGTCGCGCGTGCTGGATCCGTTCGTGCAGGTGCAGGACCAGTCCCATGCGCCCGCCAGTGGCGGCGGGATCGGGCTGGGGCTGGCGATCTGCAAGAGTCTTGTCGAGGCGATGGGCGGCGAGATCGACGTGAGAAGCGAGCCCGGGAAGGGGTCGGTCTTCACGGTGCGCATACCCTGCGCCGAAGCGGCGGATGAAGCGCCGCCGAAGCGGACGGAGCCGGCTTTGGCGCCGGAGCGAGGGCGGGCGGAAGGTGCGGCGGGTCCCCGCGGCAAGCCGAGGCGCGTGCTCGTCGCCGACGATTCGCCGATCAACCGCACGGTGCTTGCGGCGCATCTGCGCAAGGCCGGGGTGTCGGAGGTCGCGATGGCGCACGACGGAGAGGAAGCGTTCGAAAAGCTGACGCATGCGCGCTCGTCCGGAGAGGCGTTCGACATCGTGTTCACCGATTACTGGATGCCGAACATGAACGGGGCCGAGCTGGTGGAGAAACTGCGCGCGGATCCCGGGTTCGCGCGACTCGCGGTTTATGCGGTCACGGCCGACACGGAGTGCCGCGCCGACGAGCGGTTCAAGCTGTTCGACGGCGTGATGCTGAAGCCGATTACGGCGGCCAAGCTCGCCGACGCCCTCGCCGGGGCGGCGCGTCGGGCATAGGCGGAACGCCGGACGGATTTTTCCGTTGGTTTTCCCGGTTGCGGAGGAAGCGGGAATATGGTATAATATCCGCAAATCGAAACAGGAAAAAACGATGGAAAGTCTGATAAAACCGGAAGCGCTTCTGGACAATTCCGTCTATGGCGTACGGCAGGTGCAGTATACCGTGGAAGGGGTTCCCGGCAAGGATTTCATCGACGCGATAACCATCGCGGCGTTCAAGCAGTCCGTCGCAATCGAGTCGGCGGCGGGGGGATATTCCGAAGTCGTAAAGGCGCGGCAGAAGAAGATCTCCGATCTCGGCGACGCGCTGGCAATCCTCGCCGAGGCCATGGCGAAGCTGCCGGTGAAGAACGGCAAGAAAGACGACAAGGTGACGGTAACCAACGCGTCATGGGTAAGGAACACGTGCGCCCTCTACGGGATAACCTTCACGTGGGAGGGCGACCAGATGAAGCGTGAGCACCTGATGAAGGCCGAGACCAACGTGCAATACCAGATCGACAAGGAAGACAACAACCTCCAGCAGGACATCGTTTCGCTGCAGTCGTACATGACGAAACGCGACAACGCATTCTCGGCCGCCGCCAAGGCGGTCAAGAAAGCCAACGACGCCGCTTCGTCCACGATCAGGAACGTAGGCGATTGACGGGCCGGGGGCAAACAGGGAAAGGAATGGAAAAATGGCCGCGATAACATCGAACGAAGTAAAGCTCAGCATGGACTGGGGAACCGAGGTCAAGGCGCTGGACTACAGCTACGGTTCGCGTCCCTGCGATTTCCAGGACCTGATGATCAACATCTCCGAAAATCGCGCGACGACCGTGGAGGGCGAGATCGCTCCGCTTTCGGCGAAAATCAAGATACGCAACAAGGAGCTGGAGATACTCAGCGATCTTCTGGCGATTTTCACGGAGACCCAGTCAAAGTACGCGAGCGACGCCAGCGGCAGCGCGACGGCGGGCGTGAGCGGCGTCACCGAGGAGATGGTTCCGCTCGCCAGCGACGCGTACCGGCGCAAGGGCGGCTCGCCGTCTTCCGCGCTTTCGTGGTGGAATTCGAGCTGGACGAAGGCTTCGGTCGAAGGCATGCTGAAGGAGCTCAAATCGATGATCGACTCGCGCAACAATGCGTCCCAGAAGGACATGACCCGTCTGCAGTCGCTCGTCGACCGTCGCGACGAATCGTTCTCGACGGCATCGTCGCTCATGAGCGCGGTCAGCGACACGAGATCGAATCTCATCCGGAATCTGTGATGCGGTCGGAAGGTTGAAGCGATTCTCCATCGTCTTCGCGTTTTTCGCGCTTGCGGTTTTTTCCGCGCCGGCCGCAGGCGAGTCGGGCGGGCCGCCGTTCGTTTTGCTGACGACCGCCAACACGCCGCCATACTCCTATCGCGACGAGGCCACCGGCGAAATCGTTGGCGAAGAGATCGACATAATCCGCGCGGCGGCGGCGAAGTTCGGCCGCGGCCTCGAGATACGCATCGTGAAATTCCCCGAGCTGCTGCCGATGGTGAGCGAAGGCGCGGCGGACATGGCGGCGTCGGGGATAACCATAACCGAAGGCCGGTTGCAGGCGGTCGATTTCTCCGTGCCGTACGCGACCGAAGGCGGGATGTTCCTCTACCGCGCCGGGGCGAGGATGCCCAATATCGTGGCCGCGGCGAGCATGCGGGTGGCAACCATGGATTCGTCGACCTACGATTTCTACCTTTCGTCGCACGGGGTCGACCCGCTGCGCTGCGATACGTTCGAAGACGCGATGGACGCGTTCGAATCGCGGCGCGCCGACACCGTGTTCTACGACAGTTGCACGGTCCGGCTCGTTGCCGAGCGATCCGGCGGGAAGTTCGCGGCCTCGCGTCTCGAAACGAGGGAGGACTTCGGCATAGCCGTCAGAAAGGGCAACACGGCGCTCAAGGCGGCGCTGGACGAGGAGATCGCCAGACGGAGGGCGACGGAATGACGGCCCAGCGAAAACTCGCCTGGCGGCTCGTCGGCTCGGTCGTCGTCGCGTTCGCGGCGTCGCTGGCGCTGACGTGGGGGCTCCACGAGCGGATGACCGACCGCGAACTGCTGCGCCTCGTGAACGACGTGTTCGGCGATGTGGCCGTGCACATCCGCGAGCGGGTGGACAGCCGCATGCTGCATCTGGCGGCGGTGGTGCGCGAGCACATCTATACGATGCGCGAGGAGGCGTGGTGGAACGATCCCGGCGAATCGAGCCGCCGGCTGCGCGCGCTCGCCGACGAGCTTGGCGTGGACGAGATCTGTGTCGCGGACGCGAAAGGCATGCTCGCCCACAGCGCGCGGCTGGAGGAGGTCGGCGCGCTCGATTTCACGAAGGCGGAAGGCCAGGCGCGGGAATTCGCCTCGCTGCTCGACGGCGGATACGAGCTCGCCCAGCCGCTGCTGCCAAACTCGCTGCGCGGAGAAATGGTGAAGTATGTTGGGGTGTGGATTCCGGACGGCGGGTTCGTGCAGGTCGGCGCGGGCGACAAGGCGGTACGCAATCTCGCGCGGACGGCGGTAACCGGGCTCACCCACGGCTGGCACGTCACCGGAAACAACGGCGGCATATACATAACGACAGGAAAGGGTACGATAATCTCCCATCCCGAGGCGGGCCGCGAGGGCGGGCAGTGGCGAGACCCGGGACCGGACAACTATTGCGAAAAGCGCACGATAGAGGGGTTTCCGGTCTATATCGTAATTCCGAAGCGCACCGCGATCGTCGAGCGGCGCGTACTGGTCGGCACGTCGGCGTTTCTGAACGCGGCGGCGCTCGTGCTCGCCTCCGTGCTCGTCGGAATCGTCATCGCGGGCTATGTGCGGTCGCAGATCGCCGCCCGGCGCGCCAAGGAACTGCAGATGGCGACCTATATCCAGGAAAACGCCATGCCCAGGACGTTCCCGCCTTTCCCGGACGAAAGACGCGCGGACATTTTCGCGGACATGAAGGCGGCGAGGGACGTCGGCGGCGATTTCTACGACTTCTATTTCTCCGGCTCGCGCCGCATGACGTTTCTCGTGGCGGACGTCAGCGGAAAGGGCGTTCCCGCCGCGCTTTTCATGATGCGCGCCAAGACCACGCTCAAGGGCGTCGCGCAGACAGGCAAGCCGCTCGCCGAGGTCGTGGCCGAGGCGAACGACGCATTGAGCCGCGACAACGGGGTGAACATGTTCGTAACCGCGTGGATCGGAGAACTCGATCTCGATACCGGCGAGGTTCTGTACGTCAACGCCGGACACAATCCGCCGGTGATCATTCCCGGCAGCGCGTCCGGAGGCGCGGCGCGGTATCTGCGCGCGAAGCCGGGGCTGGTCCTCGGCGCGATGCCGGGCGTGAAATATTCGAGCGGTACGCTGGTTCTGAAGCCGGGCGATTCGCTGTATCTCTACACCGACGGCATAACCGAGCAGCCGAACGAGAAGGGAGAACTCTTCGGGGAAGAGCGGCTTTTGCGCACGGCGGGGGAAAGGGCCGGAAACGGAGCAGGCATGTTCGACGGCGTCCGTTCTCCGCTTCTCGACGAGGTTTTCGCGCGCGTGCGGGTCCACGGCGCCGGCGTCGAACAGGCGGACGACTGCACGCAGCTCATAATAAGATTCAACGGTTCGTGCGGACAAACGGCGGAAAATTTGATATAATACGCGCATAGGGAGGCAAGGCATGTCGATACAGACAGAAACCATATCGGTAAATCGCTACGCTCCGGAAGGCAGCGAAGCGGTAAACCTGTATTCCACCGGTCTGGACGGCGGTTCGATGCTGACAATCGGACAGCTTTCGATTGCGGTATCGATGCGCGCGGCCGCGGTTTACGAGACGCAGAGCGTCCTGAAAATGAACAAGATGGCGATCGGTTCGGACTTGCTCTCGACGGCGTCGGAATGTCTCGAGCATATCGCGAACGGAACCGGCGACTGGGAGTCGATGAAAGCGTTCATGCGGAACCAGCTCGGCATCTCCGTTTCGCTGCCGGACGCCATCGACACTTACGCCAAACGCATGCAGGCGATCGATGCGCTGAAACCGAAGGTCGACGCTCTGTCGCAGAGCCAGCAGACCGACATGATCGATCTGCAGACGCTGATCAATCGCCGCGACACGGCTTTCGCGTCGTCGTCCAACATCGTGCGCGCCTTCGGCACGTCGCAGAACGGAAACGCCCAAAACCTGGTCTGACGCGCTTCGGACCGCAAATCCACGATCTAAAAGGAGCATGACATGGCGATAGAAACGGTAGAGTTCGACCTTTCGATGGTCAATCCGGACACCGGACTGTACAACACCGCCCGCACCTATACGGTGGAAGGCGTGAACAATGCGGACGGAACGCCGAGATTGCTGTCGATAGGCCAGCTTGTGATGGCGATATGCCTGCAGCGCGCGTCGGCGCTGGAAGCTTCCATAGTCCAGAAAATGGGGCAGATGGAGCAGAATTCGGCCCTGCTCGAGGATCTGACCGCGATAGAGCAAAACGTGATCGACGAGTTCCAGCAGAACGCGAGCGGCCATGCGTACGATCTCACCGGCAAGACCACGCCTTCCGGTGCATCGTATCTCGATATGCTGCGCAGCGCCGACATAGCCGTTTTGAACGGATACCAACGCTATGTCCGCAACGACTCCGTCCTTTCCAACGCCGACATTCTCTACGACGATTTTCTCGACCGGAT
>JAGDAE010000162.1 GCA_017959645.1 Kiritimatiellia bacterium | reverse complement strand
TATTCACCGTCGGGCCCGATGAGTTCTCGCGCGATATCGCCGCACTCGCCGGGGCCGGAGCGTCGATCGTCGGCGGCTGCTGCGGCACGACGCCGGCGCACATCGCGGCGGCGAGGCGCGCGCTCGACGGCGTCAAGCCGCAAAGACGCGAAATCGTTGAGCGCACGATCGTGACTTCCGGCTCGCGCGCGGTGGAAATTCCGCTCGACGACACGATCATAATCGGCGAGCGCATCAACCCGACCGGAAAGAAAAAACTGAAAGCCGCGCTCGCCGAGGGCGATGTCGCCTACATCCTGCGCGAAGCGGTGGCGCAGGCCGACGCCGGCGCACATATCCTCGACGTCAACGTCGGCGTGCCGGGGCTTGACGAGCCGTCCGTGCTCGATGCGACCGTGCAGGCGGTGCAGAGCGTCACCGACCTGCCGGTCCAGATCGACACTTCCGACCCGGCCGCGCTCGAGCGCGCCCTCAGACACTACAACGGCAAAGCGCTCGTAAACTCGGTGAACGGCAAGGAAGAATCGATGGCGGCCGTCTTCCCGCTCGTCGCGAAATACGGCGGAGCGGTCGTGGCGCTGACGCTGGACGAATCGGGTATTCCGCCGACGGCTGAAGGCCGGCTCGCTATCGCCAGAAAGATTCTCGCGCGCGGCGCGGAATACGGCTTGAAAAGCTCCGATTTCGTCATCGACGTCCTCTGTCTCGCCGTCAGCGCCGATTCCATGAGCGCAAACACGATACTCGAAGCTCTCGGCCGGGTGAAGAGCGAACTGGGCTGCCGCACGTGCCTCGGCGTCTCCAACATCTCCTTCGGGCTGCCGGCGCGGCCGCTGCTGAACGCGGCGTTCTACACGATGGCGCTCGGACGCGGGCTTTCGGCCGGCATAATCAATCCGCTGTCTGCCGACATGGCCGCCGCCTATCGCGCCTACCGCGCGCTCTGCGCGAAAGACCCTGCCTGCAACGAATGGATCGCCGCGTTCGCGCAATGGTCCCCTTCCGCCTCCGCCGCTACTGGTCCGGCGAAAGGCGGCGCTCCGGCCGCGGACTCAGGAGGCTCGCTTTCGGACGCCATACGCCACGGGCTCAAGTCCGATGCGAAGATGCGCGCGCAGGCGGCACTCGCCGCCGGCGTCGCGCCGCTCGAGATAATCGACGGCGGCATCGTGCCGGCGCTCGAGACGGTCGGCGCCGGGTTCGAGGCGGGCAAGGTCTTTCTGCCGCAGCTGCTGATGGCGGCGGAGGCGGCGGGGACCGCTTTCGACGCGGTACGCGAGGCGATGCCGAAAAACGCGGGCCCGGCGAAGGGGCCTATCGTCATGGCCACGGTCAAAGGCGACATCCACGACATCGGCAAGAACATCTGCCAGGCGCTGCTCGAAAACTACGGCTTCAAGGTAATCGATCTCGGTCGGGACGTGCCCCCGGAGACGGTCGCCTGCACGGCGAAACGCGAGAACGCGCGCCTCGTCGGGCTGTCGGCCCTGATGACGACGACGGTCGGCGCGATGGAAGAGACCATAAAACTTCTCCGCGCCGAAGCGCCGAAGTGCAAAATCGCGGTCGGCGGCGCAGTGCTTACCGCCGACTACGCCGAAAAGATCGGCGCCGACAGCTACTCGAAAGACGCGATGGGCCTCGTCCGCTACGCGGAACGGCTCTTCAAATCCGCCTGAACCGGACCGCGACTCACATCGCCGCCGCGAGCGCGGCTCCGAACTCGGAGCACTTGACTTCTTTCGCGCCTTCCATCTGGCGCGCGAAATCGTAGGTCACCGTCTTCGCTGCGATGACTTTGTCCATCGCGGCGATGATCTTGTCTGCCGCCTCGGTCCAGCCCATGTAGCGGAGCATCATCTCGCCCGAGAGAATCAGCGAACCGGGGTTCACCTTGTCCAGATTCGCGTATTTCGGCGCCGTGCCGTGGGTCGCCTCGAACACCGCGACGCCAGTGCCGTAGTTGATGTTCGCGCCGGGCGCGATGCCGATTCCGCCGACTGTGGCCGCGAGCGCGTCGGAAACGTAGTCGCCGTTGAGATTCAGCGTCGCAATCACGTCGTAGTCTTCGGGCCGCGTAAGTATCTGCTGCAGAAACGCGTCGCAGATGCAGTCTTTGACGACGATCGTCCTGCCCGTATTCGGGTTCTTGAACTCGCGCCACGGCCCGTCGCCGATCAAGGTCGCTCCGAACTCCCTGCTCGCGAGCTCGTACCCCCAGTCGCGAAACGCGCCCTCGGTGAACTTCTGGATGTTGCCTTTGTGCACGAGCGTGACCGACTTGCGGTCGTTCGCGACCGCGT
>JAGDAE010000161.1 GCA_017959645.1 Kiritimatiellia bacterium | reverse complement strand
TTCCAGCCTCGACGAAGACAAGTGCGACATTGCGCTCAGGGAAGTCGCGGAGGGCAAGCTTATCGCGGAAATCGACTTCGACGCCATCGCCAAGGCGGAAGAAGAGAAGCGCAAGTGGAACGACAAGCACGTCAGCGTCAACTCGCTTTACGGTGGCTGAGCGGAAGTTCAATCCGGTTCTCGCCGAAAACAGAAGGGCGAGGCACGACTATACCGTACTCGACACCGTCGAGTGCGGTATTCAATTGACGGGCACCGAGGTGAAGTCTGCGCGGCGCGGCGGCGTATCGCTCGCCGGTTCGTACGCGGCGGTGCTGAAAGGCGAACTGTGGCTGGTCGGCGCGGACGTTTCGGCGTACGAATTCGGCAACCGGTTCAACCACGATCCGAAACGCGACCGCAAACTGCTGGTGCACGCCAAGGAGGTTCTCGACCTCAAAATGAAGAGCGAGGCGAAGGGGCTTACGCTCGTTCCGTTGAGAATCTTCCTGAAGCGGGGGCGGATTAAGGTCGATCTCGGAATCTGCCGGGGCAAGGCGCTGCACGACAAGCGCGACGCGCTCAAGAAAAAAGCTTTGCGGCGCGACCTTGAAAGGGACGGCTGATTTTTGATATAATATATTGAAATTTACCTAAAGAAGGAGAGAAGAAAACACCATGGCGATGATGAAGGGCTTTTCGAACGCGTTTCGGATTCCGGAGCTGAGGAAGAAAATCCTCGTTACTCTCGGTCTCGTTTTCGTGTGCCGCCTTATTTCGCAGATTCCCACTCCGGGCGTCGACTGGCGCGCCTTGCAGGGCGTGATAGCCGACTTCAAGTCGCAGGGCGCCGGCGGCGGTCTGCTCGACTGGTTCGAGGTATTCACGGGCGGCGCTCTCGGGCAGTGCGCGATCGGCTTTCTGTCGATTTGGCCCTATATCTCGGCGCAGATCGTCATACAGCTGCTCGGTTCGGTGATTCCGGCGCTCGAGAAGCTCAAGAAAGAGGGCGAGTCCGGACGCCAGCAGCTGGCGCAGATCACCCGCTATCTGACAATCGTGCTCTGCGTGGTGCAGTCGTGGGGCATTGCGACGATGCTCAGCCATCCGGGCGCGCTGGGGCCTGCGTTCGCCGGTGTCGAAATCGTGGTCAATCCCGGTCTCGGCTTCCATCTGATGACGGTCATCGGCATGACCTCCGCGGCTCTTTTCGTGATGTGGATCGCCGACCAGATAACGACCTTCGGCATCGGCAACGGCGCTTCGCTCATCATCATGATCAACATCACCTCGCGTCTTCCGCAGGCGTTGATCAGCGCGTGGGAGCGCTACTTCGGTCTCGGCGGCGTGCAGGCGTCGGCCCCGCTCGCGGAGCTGCCGATCATCGTCATATTCTTCCTGCTCGTCGTCATGGGTACGGTAATGCTCACCCAGGGCGTGCGCAAGGTCGCGATCCACTCCACGCGCCGTTCGGTCGGCGGCGGCAACACCTACGGAATGCAGCAGACGTTCATGCCGCTCCGCGTCAACTACACGGGCGTCATGCCGATCATTTTCGCGCAGCCGCTCATCCAGATCCCGTCCGCCGTCATCATGAAAATGACCGACGCTACGTCGACCGGATTCAGCGGATCGCTCTTCCGCTTCGCGCAGAGCCTGTCCGATCCCAAGAGCATTCTGCATCTCGTCGTCTACGCGCTGCTCATCATGTTCTTCGCGTTCTTCTGGGTCGCGACCCAGTTCAACGCGATCGACATCTCCGAGAACCTGAAGAAGGACGGTTCGTACATTCCGGGAATTCGCCCCGGGCGCCAGACCGCCGAATTTCTTGACGACATGATGACGAAAATCACGCTTATCGGCGGAACCGGACTGCTTGTCGTTGCGCTCATCCCGATGGTGCTCATGGGCTGGATGTCGATACCGTGGGCGCTTGCGTCGTTCTTTGGCGGCACTTCGCTGCTCATCATCGTCGGCGTCGCGCTGGACACCTTGAGGATAATGGAGTCGCATTTGCTCGTCCGCAAATACGAGGGCTTTCTTTCCCACGGTTCGCTGCGCGGACGCGGCGGCGTGTAAGCCGGCTTGAAACAGTTCGTCAGATACGCGCTGGTCGGCGCTTTGGCCACGGCAGTGAACATCGCCGTGGCCGGCGTGTGTTCCGCGTGGGTCTTGCCGTGCCTTTCGGCGGGCGATTCGCTGGTCGTGCATTTCGGTTTCCCTAGCGCGGCGATTGCCGACTCGTTGCGGGCGATCCGCGCGGTCGTCTGCAATTTCGCGGGGTTTGCCGTCGCGAACGTCGTGTGCTGGCTGCTCAACCGCAAGTTCGTGTTTACGCCCGGCCGCCACCGCTGGCATGTGGAGCTCGCGCTGTTTTTCGGCGGCAGCGCGTTCGCCGTGGCGTGCGGCTCGGCGACAATCTGGGCTCTGGTCAAGTTTGCCGGAATGCAGACGACGTACTCGTTTCTAGTGAACGTTCTCGTGTCTGTGGTCGTGAATTTCGCGGTTCGCAAAAAACTGGTTTTCAAAAACTGAATCCACAAAGAAAGAAAAAGCAATGAATATCAAAAGCATCATTTTCTTGTCTTCGGCGCTCGCGGCCGGGGCCGTCTTCGCTGGCAGAGTCACGCTGAAATCAGGGTCCTTCCTTACCGGCGAAGCCGGAGCGATCGTCGGCGACACGCTCAAGTTCGCGTCCGACGATCTTGGCGAGATCGGAATCAAAATCGAGAATATCGCGTCCATCGAGACCGAGACGCTCCACGCCGTCAAATACGCCGACAACCGAATCGAGGACGACAGGGCGATAACGGTCGTCGACGGCAAGCTCTTCGCCGACGGCGCCGAACTGGACATGTCGGAAATCAAGGAGATCGATCCGGTTCCGGAAACCTGGCACGGGTCGGTGAACTTCGCCTACGAATCCGACCGCGGCAACACGTACAAGAACTCGGCCACGATAATCGCGAACCTCAATCGCCGCTGGGAGAACAACCGCTTCAACGCCGATTTCGGGTATTACTATTCCAAGAACGGGGTATCCAAGCAGAGCGCCGACAAGACCGTCGACCGGTGGGAGCTCGCGGGCCAGCACGACCACTTCTGGAGCGAGAAGTTCTATTCGTACGTCGGCGGCAACTACGAGCAGGACGATATCGCCGGAATCGACTTCCGCCTCCGTCTCGGCGCCGGCGCGGGCTACCAGTGGCTCGAAGGGCGCAACTTCGAGTCGACCGGCATCTGGAGCTTCAGCCAGGAATTCGGCGCGTCGTGGGTTCGCGTGAAATACGACGAGCGCGATTCCGACGCCAAGAGTAGCTTCGCTTCGCTGCGCTACGCCCACCATCTCAAGTACCAGCCCAAGTGGAACACCGACCTTGAGGGATTCCACAATCTCGAGTATCTGCCCCAGGCCGACGACTGGTCGAACTATCTGCTCGACGCCGACGTCGGTTTCTCCACCAAGATCATCATGGGCTTTGATCTGATCGCCAAAATCGAGTTTGACTACAATTCGGTTCCGAGCGCCGGCCGCAAATCCAGCGACGTGCGCTATATAGTCGGCCTCGGCTACAAGTGGTAAGGGTCGCGATAGCGTACCCTCCGCTTGAAAGCGACAAGGGAGTTCCGCTGCTCACCCAGAACAGGCAGTTTCAGTGGTTCTCCCGCCCGACATACATATTCCCGGTGGTTCCGGCGACTGCGGCGACTATGCTCCGCCGCGAGGGGTTCGAGGTTCTTTTCCTCGACGGAATCGCGGCGGAACTTTCGCCGTCCGAATTCGACGGGCGGCTCGCGGAGTTCAAGCCGGACTATGTGGTGATCGAGACCAAGACCCCGGTCGTAAAGCGCCACTGGGAGTGGATCGCTTCCCACGACTACCGCGTCGTGATGGTGGGCGACCACGTCACCGCGCTGCCGGAAGAATCGATCGCGAAGAAAAACGTGCATGCGATTTTGTGCGGCGGCGACTGGGACTACATGCTGGTCGATTTCCTGAAAGGCGACCGGCACGCGGGGATATATCCGATGATTCTGCGCGACAGTCTCGCCGACTGTCCGCACATCGACCGCGAGCTGGTCGGCTGGCGGCTCTACTCCGAAAAGAACGGCAACTTCCGCAGAACGCCGGGAACGTACATCATGGCGGCGCGAGACTGCTGGCACGCCAAGTGCACGTTCTGCAGCTGGACGACGCTGTATCCGAAATACCGCGTTCGCGATCCGTTCGACGTCGTGGACGAAATCGAGGAACTGGTCGAGAAATACGGCGTAAAAGAGATAATGGACGACTCGGGGTCGTTTCCGGTCGGCGAATGGCTGACGGAGTTCTGCGGCGAAATGATCCGCCGCGGCTTGCCGAAGAAGGTCAGAATCGACTGCAACATGCGGTTCGGCCGGCTTTCGCTCGAAGACTACCGGTTGATGCGCAGAGCCGGATTCCGGCTTGTTCTGTTCGGCGTCGAATCGGCGAACCAGGAGACTCTCGACCGTTTCTGCAAGGCGCTGAAAGTCGAGGATGTGGTAAAGGGTTGCGAATGGGCGCACAAGGCGGGGCTGGACGTGCATCTTACGTTCATGTTCGGCCACGCGTGGGAAGGCCCGGCGGAGATAGCCAACACGGTGGCGCTGGCGCGAAAGCTGCTTGCGAACGGCTGGGCGTCGACATTGCAGTGTACGCTCACGGTTCCGTATCCAGGCACGCCGCTTTTCAAGTCGCTTGACGAATCGGGCGGTCTTCTGACCAAAGACTGGGATGAATACGATATGCGGCGCGCGGTGGCGAAAACTCCGCTCGTCGGCGAGGACGAGATCAAGAAGGCGATCCGCGACGTGTATCGCGGCTTTTTCCAGCCGCGCGCGCTGTTGCACCGCCTCGCCGACACGCGCACGATGTTCGATTTCAAGTTCTACTACCGGGGTGTCCGTTCCCTGTTCGGACATCTTCTGGACTTCAACGGGCGATGACATGAAATTCAAGGCGATAATACTTGCCGGCGGAAACGGCGAAAGATTCTGGCCGCTTTCGACGCCGGAAAAACCGAAACAGTTTCTTGATATCTTCGGCGGCAAGTCGCTGCTCCGGCAGTGTGCCGAAAGGTTTTCGGGAATGATCGGCCCGGGCGACATCCACGTTCTGACGTCGAAGCGTCTGGTCGCGGCGACGAGGGCGGAGTTGCCGGAACTGCCGAAGAAGAACGTAATCGGCGAGCCGATGCGCCGCGACACCGCGGCCGCGGTCGCGCTCGGGGTGAATTCGGTCGGGAAGAAGACGGATGAAGTGCTCGGATTTTTCCCTAGCGACCAGTTGGCAGGCGACGCCCGCAAATTCAGGGCAGCGATCGGGAAGGCGGTGGATCTCGCCGCGAAAACTTCGGCGATCGTTACGGTCGGAATCAAACCGACCGGGCCTTCGACCGATTTCGGCTATATCGACCCGAAGCGCGGGAAGTTCGTCGAAAAGCCGCCGGTGGCGAAGGCGCGGGAGTATGTGCGCCGCGGGTATCTCTGGAACGCCGGCATGTTCATCGCTCGCGCTTCGGTGTTCCGTGCGGCACTGGCCGAATTCGCGCCGGAGATCGCGGACGCGAAGATTTCCAACTACGCGAGTCTGCCGCGAATAAGCTTCGACTACGCGGTGATGGAGAAGTATCCGGAGATAAAGACCGTCTGCGGCGATTTCGGCTGGGACGACGTAGGCGGCTTCGCCGCGTTCGACCGCCATTTCAAGCGGGACGAAAACGGGTGCGTGACGATCGGCGATGCCCGCGCCGTCGACGGCGGGAACTGCATACTGGTCGCGAAAGGCGCACGGATCGTGACGCTCGGAGCGAGCGATCTCGTGGTGGTCACGACAAAAGATTCCGTGCTTGTGGCGCACAAATCCAAGCTCGCCGAGATGAAGAAGCTTTTCCAATGAAGAGGAAGTACAAGGTCGTAATCGCCTATGACGGCACGGCCTATTCCGGATGGCAGTTCCAGACCAACGCCGTTGGCGTGCAGCAGGTTGTCGAGGAGGCGCTCGGATATCTTGAACAGTCGCCGGTGCGCGTGTTCGGATCTTCACGGACCGATGCCGGAGTCCACGCCAAGGGGTTCGTCGGGCACTTTTACCTGACCAAGCCGATTCCGCCGGCGAATCTCGTCCGTGCGATGAATTCGCGCCTGCCTGACGCCGTGCGCATCGTCAGGGCGTCGTACGCGAAAGAGGATTTCGACGCCCGGCTTTCGGCGAAGGGCAAAGAATACCGCTACCAGCTCTATCAGGGTGCGATAATGTCGCCCCACCTCGTACCGTACTGGGCGTTCTGCCACCGTCCGCTCGATCTCGAGGCGATGCGCAAAGCCGCGTCGTATTTCGTCGGCCGCCACGATTTCGTCTCGTTTGCCGCCAATCCGAACCGGGAGCTGGAGTCGACGGTGCGCAATATTTTTTCGTTCGAGATCCGAAAGGCCGGCAATCGCTACGTGTTCGTCGTGCGCGGGGACGGTTTTCTCTACAAGCAGGTGCGCTCGATGGTCGGCTTTCTGGTTTCCGTCGGCAAGGGCAACGAAAAGCCCGAAGCGGTCAAGGAGCTTCTCGAGGCCAAAGCGCCGCGTACGGCGAGGGTCGAAACCGCGTCTCCGCGCGGACTTTTTCTCTGGAAGGTCTTCTACGCTTGAAGAAGTTGCTCTCGCTGTTCTTCGAACTGTTCAAGATTTCGCTGTTCGTGATCGGCGGCGGATATGCGATTCTGGCCGTGGCGGATGACGTTTTTTCGAAACGCGGGTGGACCGAAGAGGGCGAGATCGTCGAGAAGTTGCCCGTCTTTCAAATGATTCCCGGCCTTATCGCCACCCATACAGCGGTATACGTGGGCAACCGCGTCGCCGGCAAGGCCGGCGCCGTCGCCGGGGTGGTCGCCGTGGCGTTGCCGAGCGTGGCGATATTCACCTTCGTTTCGGCGGGATACGCGTCGATTTCGCTCGACGCCGCATGGCTGAAGTCTGCGTTTCTCGGTTTGCGCGCCGCGTTGACGGGCGTGATCGCGGCAACCATCGTGCGCAGCTGGAAGCGTTCGCTCCACGATGCGTTTTCGTATTCGCTGGCGGCGATTTCCCTGGCCGCCCTCGTTTTGCTGCGCGCCAACGTGGCGCTGGTTCTCGTGGCGGCGATGGCGGCCGGTCTGGCGGGAAACCGCATCGGGCGCGGAAAATTCCGGTGCTCGCTGCTGCCGTTTCTGGTTTTCTTCAAGTTCGGCCTGTTGTGCTTCGGCGGCGGATTCGTTCTCGTTCCGATGTACATCGAATCGTTCGTCGGCGCCTCTGCGCCGTACCTTCAGCTGCCACCGGCCGACTTCGCCAACCTGATGTCGCTTACGCAGATGACGCCGGGTCCGATCGGAGTAAATGCAGCGACGTTCTTCGGCTTTCGGCTTGGCGGCGTCGCGGGCGCGATTCTGGCGTCGGCCGGGCTTCTGCTGCCGGGATCGGTGCTCGCGTATTTTGCGATAACGTCGCTCGACAGGTTCAGGACGAGCCCCTTCGTCGTCGGGATAATGCGCGGGATACGTCCGGCTTCGATCGCGCTGATGCTGGTCGCGCTGTGGGCGTTTGCCACTACGGACGGGTTCAGCCCGGTGTTTGTGGCCATTGCCGCCGCCGTCGCTTTTTCGGTACTCAAAAGGAAGATGAACATGATGCTGCTGGTTCTGATTTCGGCTCTTGCCGCGATGGTGGTACGCGCGGACGGGATAACTCCAGAGGACTATCCCGACGCCGACGTCGTGGTCGTTGACAACAAGATCGACACCGAATACTTCGCGGACGGATCGTTTGTCACCATCGACGAAGAGTGGACGAAGATTCTCACCGAAAAAGGGCGTGTCGAGGCGTCGCGGATATCGCTCGGCTACAATCTGCGCTACGGTGAAAGCAAGATTCTGCGCGTCGAGATCATAGGCGCCGACGGCTCGGTGCGCGAAGTCGATTTCGAAAAGACTCTGAGCGACGCGACCGACAACGAATCGATGGATGCGAACATCTACGACCCGATGGATCGGCGTATTTCCTGTTCGGTGCCTGGCCTCGCCGTCGGCGACATACGCCATACCGTCGTGCGGCGCGAAGAGACCAAGAGCCGCGTGCGGGATCAGTGGGCGGACATCGAACTGCTCGAGTATTCGTTTCCGATCGCGAAGACGACGGTTACTGTCACCGGCCCGAAGGAGCGGCCGATTCTGTCGAAGAAGCTGCGCAATCCGCTCGGGAACGTGGAGGAGTCGGCCGAAGAGCTCGAAGACGGGCGAATCCGCCATACGTGGACCGTGAAGGATTCCCCCCAGGCTTTTCCCGAGCCGAACATGCCGCCGCTCTACACGGAAGTGCAGGGGCTGCTGCTTTCGACGGCTCCCGACTGGCCGGCGATTTCGCGCTGGTACTGGGAAACGTGCCTTCCGCGTCTGGAAGCGTCCAACGAGGCGATGACTAACAAGGTCGCCGAGCTCGAATACGACATGCGCCGCATCTACGATTTCGTCGCCCAGGAGGTGCGCTACATGGGACTGACGATGGAAGACACTTCGCCCGGCTACGCCCCCCACGACGTGCGCATAACGTTCGACAACCGCTACGGAGTCTGCCGGGACAAGGCGGCGCTTCTGGCGGCCATGTTGCGCATCGCCGGCTACGACGCATATCCGACGCTGATAAGCGCGAGCGAGGCGAAGATGGATCCCGACGTTCCGGTTCCGTTCTTCAACCACGCGATCGTCGCGGTCGAAGAAGGCGGCGAGCGCATATTGATGGATCCGACCGACGAATCGAGCAGGGACATGTTCCCGGCGTATCTCTGCGACTGTTCGTATCTTGTCGCGAAGCCGGAAGGCGACGTGCTTCGGGTCTCGCCCGTTCCGCCTGCCGGCGGCAACGCGGTCGACATAGTCGGCCGGGGCGTCTTGAGGGCGAACGGCGTGGCGACGGTAGAGTATGTGATCGCGATAAACGGGATAAACGACAACGTCTTCCGCCGCGCGTTGCTGACCCGCAAGGAATCGGACCGCGCGGACATGTTCGAGCGCATCTTCCAGAAGCGTTTTCCCGGCGCGGAACTGCTCGATTTCGGCTTGCGCCCGGCAAACCTTCTGGACACGACCGAGCCGTTGGTGGTTTCGGCGACCGTGCGCCTGCCGGGCTGCATCGTGAACGGCGACTGGAACGCGGAAATCGAAACGCCTTGCTTTTCGGACGAATTCGGCGTCGTGGACTGGCTTCTCGCCGGCAACACCTCGCTGCTGAAGCGGAAATATCCGCTGAAACTCGTCACTACGGCTGCGACCCGCGAGCATCTCGAACTTGATATTTCGGCCTGTCCGTTCACGCAATCGCCGGTAAAGCTGCCCGAAGGATATTCGCTCGACGAGAGCGGCGGGAAGCTGGTTTTCGCGCGCGAGCGCGCGATCGGTAAAGTGGAGTATTCGCCCGGCGAATATCTGGAGTTGCGCGAGGCAGTTGCGAAGCGCGAGCGTTCCGACCGGGAGCGGCCGGTTTTCGCGCGCGACCTTTCCGCCAACGACGATACCGTAACCTGGAGCCGCTGTCTCGACATCTCTTTCAAAGGCGAGCGCGAATGGACCGTCACGAACAGTTTCCGCTCGTCGATCTGCACCTACGACGGCAAGAAGAAATCGTCGGAGCTCGCGTACCGGTTCAATCCGTCGTGGAAGAACGTCGAAATCGTTTCGGCGACCGTGAAGACCGCGCTCGGCGAGACGATTCCGGTCGGCGAGCGCGAGATAAACACTATGGACGCCGACTGGGTGGCTTTCGCGCCGCGCTATCCGGCGTCGAAGGTAACGGTCGTGTCGCTGCCGGCGGTCGAACGCGGAAGCGAAATCGAGGTCGTGAGCGCGACTTCGGCGAGCAACGCCCCGGCCGGATTCTACGGAAAGATGTTTTTCGACTCTTTCGAAACGGCGCTCGGGCTGTCGCTGCGCGTGAACGGGCGGACGGCAAGGACCAATGGCGTCGCCAGACTGCTGCCGGTCGAGAAATTCCAGCCGGACGGCGAACTGTGGCGCGACGTCGAGATCGTCGCGTCCAACCGGTTCGAGAAAATCGACTTCGGCGTGCGCCCGGTCGATTTCGCCGAAAAGGACGTCAGATCCATCCGCGACTGGATGGCGAAGAACGTTCGCGTCGCCGGTCCGTCACTGTACGAACTGCCGCTCGAGCTCCAGCTTACCGATCCCGAAACCGTGATCGCCGAACGCTACGCCTCGCGGCTCGACTACGTCCGCACCATGTGCTCGATGCTGAAGGGCGCCGGTTTCGACGCGGATATCGTCCTGGCCGCCGACAATGCGGACGACTGGCGCGAAAAACGCCGGCGCGACATGGTCGAGTTCCCGAACGTAGCCGCGTTCTGCCTGCCGCTATGCCGCGTGGGGAACGTCTTCATCGGAACCGAAAACGAATACACCCCGCTCGGCGCGAGCCAGCTCGACGGCGCGGACTTCTACGATCCGGCGACGGGCGGATTCGGCGTGGTTTCGGCGTCCTCGCCCGATCTGCGCCCGGCTTGCGTACAGAGCGTGTCCATGACGGTCAACGCCGATCTTTCGGTCGATGTCGAATGGTCGAAGAGCTTCGGCGGCGCCACGGCGGGCGAGATGCGCAAACGCTACGCGGAGATGCTGCCCGAAGAGCGCTCGCGCAACTTCCAGAAGCTGCTCGGCGAACTTTCGCAGTCCGCCGTCGCAACTTCCGGCTTCGAGACCGATCTGGAATCCTATCCGTTCGCAATGTCGTATTCCGCGCACGTTCCCGGCTACGCGCGCTCGACCGACGACGACGTGGTTTCGGTCGATCTTCCATGCTTCACCGACGATTTCAGATCGTTCCCGCCGGTCGCGGCGGTTCGCGAAACGCCGATCGCGATCGATGCCGGCGCCGAAGTGTCGGCGGTCTACCGCGTCACGTTCCCGCAGGAATATTCCAAGCTCGAATACCTGCCCAGGAGTTTCCGCTTCGACAGCCCGTGCCCGCCCTTCGATCCTTTGGTCGAGATGACCTCGCGCGTGGTCTCGCAATCGCCGTCGCTGACGGTCGAAATCCGCTTCGATGGCTTTCGCCATCCCAAACTGATGCTCGACGGCTCCTACGCCGGACTCGTCAGGTCGTGGGCGGCGGCAGAGTTCTCCAAGGCGGTGCGCATGGTTTCCGCAAGAAAACCCGCCGACGGAAATTCCTCCGCGGACGATTGAAAGAATCCGCACGATTTGATATCATACTGCACATGAAAAAGTGCTTTATCCTTTTCTCGGCGGCGTTTCTCGCCTGCGGCTGCTCGGCGCAGAGCGAAAACGGACGCATCCGGCGAATTCCCGGCCCCAACGGAGACGACTGTCTCGTTATCAGTAACCGCTTCGGCGAAGTGGAGGTGTCGCTCTACGGCGCGCAGATACGCCGGTACGATCCGGCCGGACAGGTGCCTGTTCTTTTCTCGCCGACGACCCCGAAGGCGTTCGGAGAGGGCGGCACGGTCTTCGGCGGCGTTCCGTACTGCTGGCCGTGGTTCAACATGAACGGCGAAGCCCAGACCGAAGGGCACGGTTTCGCCAACCATTCGACCTGGCGCGTGAAGGATTCGGCATCTTCGG
>JAGDAE010000160.1 GCA_017959645.1 Kiritimatiellia bacterium | reverse complement strand
CCGTTGCCGGAGATGATGTTGGTGTAGGGATACCCCCATCCGCCCCACTCGCCCGACTGGTCGGTTCGCGGGGAAGAATCCCAGCCGACCGAAGCGTTGGGGTAGTAGGGGATCGAGAAGCTTTTCTTCGCGCCGTCCCAGTGGCTGAAGTAGGCGTCGCGCACGTAATTGTAGTCCGTCTCGCGCTCGGGCAGCGCGACATGGTGTATCCAGACGTAGGAGGTTACCGAATCGAAGCCGAGTTCTTCGATGAACCCCACCGGGTCGGCGACCTGTCCCTCGCCCGGTATGTTCGGGATTCCCCAGTACACCGCGTTGAGGTGGAGATCTTCGAATCCGGCCGCCTTCGTCTTCGCGCGGAATTTCGCGATCGCTTCTTTCGTCGCCTCGCGCGAGCCGAAGCTCTCGCAGAACTTCGTCAGCTCGTAGACCGAGAAGTACGGCCTGCCGCCGATCTTCCAGTAGTTGGGCTGCTTGAAGTAGTCGTCTATGACATGGTCGCAGATTCTGTCGAAGGTCTCGGGCGAGACGCGTCCGGGATATATCAGCTCCGGCGCGACGCCTTTTTTCGCCGGGAAGATCTCGACCCAGTCGTGGTTGGCCCACATCAGCGCGAACTTGAGCCGGTCTCGGTTCGGCGCCTTGAGGAAGCCGTCGTCGAGCGAGCGCTCGAGGAAGGGTCCGTCGTCGTACCAGTACCAGTCGAAGATGAACGCGTCGACGCCGTGCGAGGCGGCCGCGTCGATCTTGCGCGCCAT
The DNA here is from genome assembly GCA_017959645.1 of Kiritimatiellia bacterium. Lineage (GTDB taxonomy): Bacteria > Verrucomicrobiota > Kiritimatiellia > RFP12 > UBA1067 > UBA1067. The sequence continues at coordinate 7,733 of JAGDAE010000160.1, read as the reverse complement.
TTCCGCCGGGTCGGCCTCGTCGGCATATCCCCAGGCCGGGACGCGCGGCTGGCGGTGGCCCTCGAAGCGCGGCGTCGCCTCTTTGACGAGCTTCCACTCGGTCCAGCCCTCGCCGTAGCGCTTTGCGTTGCGCGCGTCCTGGTGGTAGTTGCCGAAATAGTAGACGGCGACCTCGACCGGCTTTTCGCCGGCCGAGACCGCGAGCGCGCACGACGCGCACAGCGCGAGAGCGAGAGATTTCGCCATCGTCAGTCGGCCCTCGCCCCGCCGGGCAGGATCTTGAGCAGCGATTCGTCGAACGCCGGCGCGCGCTGTTCGAGCCTCGGGCCGGTGAACAGGAACGACGGGAAGACGATTCCGCCCGTGCCGAGTTCGGCGATGCCGTAGCGCTGGACCTCGATCGCGATGAAATTCTCTTCGCCCGGCTTGACGAAGTCGGTCAGGTCGAAGGCGAACGCGTTCGCCCAGCCGATTCCCTCGCCCACGTAGCCGCCGTTGCAGTACACGCGAACGAGCGAATCGACGCCGCCCACGAGAAGCGACACCGGCTCGCCCGCGGGAATCGCGTCGACCGGTACGTGCACGCGGTACCATACCGAACCGACCGCGAGGCTCGAAAGCCCCTGCTCGGCCCAGTTGGACTCGAACGTCTCGGTCTTGATCCACTTCTTGTCGTTCAGGTACGGATTGTTGAAGCCCAGGTCGATTCCGCGCTTGAACGGATCGAACACCGTCGGCAGTTCGTTCGGAATCTTGTAGAGTATCCTGTAGTCGCCGGTCGAGTACTTGACCGAGTCCTCGAGCGGACGGCGGAAGTACCATTCGAGCATCATGATCGAGTACCAGCAGTTCCAATGGCGTTTCTCGTCATGCAGGGCCTGACGGTCGGCGATAATCTTCAGAAGGATGTCGTCCGCCTCCTTGAAGCGGCAGTCGAACTGCAGCTCGCGCATGTTCAGGAAATCCTCGAGCCCGTCGAGCGGCTTGCGCATGTAGGTTATGCGCTCCTTCTCCTCGGGGCGTTCGGCGGCCGCGTAGGCCTTGTCGAAGAGCTTGCGTCCCCACTTCACGAAACCGTGGTCGAATATGCGGTGCATCGAGAAGATGCCGCCCGCCTCCTGTCCGGAATCGCGCTGGCGCTCGGTAAGGCCGAGATAGTACTCCTCGAGATACTTGCCGCCATTGCCGAAGGCGTGCTCGCAGTACTTGTGCAGAGTCTCCTTCATGTCGGAGGTCACGTCCCACAGAAGCGCGGCCTCATAGTAGTTGCCCGGGCCCGTCGTCGCCCACGACATCTCGCATTCGGTCGTCGAGCCCTGCACGTTCATCTTGTGGTAGAACGGATACTCGTGCGCCCAGATGTCGAGCTTCGAATACGGCAGGAAGTTCTCGGCGAGGTTCCAGTTGTAGCCGCGGAAGAACTTGAGGTTCGGGGTCTCGGCCCACTTCTCGATCAGCTGGCGGTAGTAGATTCTCGTCGAGACCGGATCGACCGTCGAATGGAAGCGCGAGTAGGAGATGTCGGCGATGACGATCACGATTTTCGGGTGCGGCTTGTAGCGCATCGGGAAGTCGGCGTGCACCGAATAGAGGTACCATCCGAGATAGAGGTTGGGGTATTCCGCCTCCATGTCCTCGAGAATGCGGTTGCAGAGCAGCACGAGCGAATCGGTCTGGTCGAGCTCGCCCGTCATCGGGTCGATCCTGCCCGAACCCTCTGCCAGCGCCTCGGGAGACTCCGAGAACCCGCCGCCGTCGGCCGGCCCGATGCCGAGGCACGCGGGATGGTCCTTCGGCCAGTTGTTGGCCTCGTAGCAGTGGCGGATGTACTGCTCGAAGAGCTTGACGACCTCGGGGTTGGAGGTGTCGAGCTGCGGACCGCGGCGCGAGAAGGTGCCATCCGGGTTGCGGCAGAGCGCCAGGTATTCGGGATGCTCCTTGATCACGTCGGCGTACATGCCGATGATCGCGTCCCACATGTGCCCGCCCTGCATCATGAGCGGGTGGCTGGCGCCGCGCAGTTTCTTGCGCACCCCCCACTGGTGGAACTCGCGGTACTCGTGGTCGGTTACCGCCATCGTGCCGCCGGAATACCACGGGTCGCGAACGATGAAGCTGGGAGACTCCTCGATGTCGCAGTCGGCCGGCCGCGGATCGGGATTTTCGGGTATGACTTCGCCGATCTCTCCCGGCATTATCCAGTCGCACCCCATCCGCTCGAGAAGCTCGTAGAGTCCGTGCGAGACGGCGGTCGCGGTATTGCCCGAAACGTAGGCCTTGTCGCCTTCGATCTTCAGGCGGAACGTTTCGTTCGTCTGGTTCTGCACCTTGGACGGATGCTCGCCGACGCGCAATGTCGACGTCTGCGCCGACATCTTGCTCAGGTGGTAGCGGAAGTCCGCCTCGGCGGCGGGGCTCTCGCGGTCGATTACTACGTCGATCGCGCCGGCGGAGACCGCTGCGAGCGCAAACGCGGATGCTATGAGTTCTATTTTCATGATGCCGGAAAGTTTATCATTTTGACCGCGCGCCTGTCAACCGCCGGACAAAAATAAAGCGCGTTGGCGCTTGCGGGACTTCGTGCGAATATGATATGATACGGATTCCGCCAAATCGAAGGAGAAATATGAACAGATTGCTCGCCACGACTCTCGCACTGCTGCCGCTATTCGCTCCGGCCGAAATCGCCGGTTTCATGTCCGATTTCGCCGCGGCGCGCGAAGAGGCCGCGAAATCGGGCAGGAACATTCTCGCGCTTTTCGTCGACGACGATTGCCGGGAATGGTTCGAGCCGCCGGAGGAGGACGACGGCGGCGGCGGTTTCGCCATCGCCGACCCGCGCTTCGCAGAGGCGGCGAAGAGCGATTTCGTCCTGGCGCTCGTCGACGGCTCGAAGGAGGAAAACCGCGAGATCGTCGAAAAACACGAGGTCGGCTCGTTCCCGGCCGTGAAGATCGTCGGTGCCGAAGGCGAGGGAATTACCGGGTGCCTCTGGCCGGAATGCGGCATCTCGCCGGAGGAATACGCCGAACGCCTTCGCAAGGCGGCGAAGAACGCGCCGGCGGTCGCGAAACATATCGAGCCATACCGGAAAGAACTGGAAAATCTGCTCGCCGGTATCTACGCCAAAACCGCGCAGGCGCGGCAGACCGGCGCCGCGACGGACGAAGAGAAGGAGAAAGCGGCGTACGAGGCGGCGCGAAATTTCGCGGCCGAGACGCTGCCGGCGATCGAGGCTCTTCGCGAACGCGCCGCCGCGGAGGAAATTCCGGACGAGATAAAAGAAGACATGGCGGAATTCCTCTCGGGGGCCGATTCCTTCGTCTCCCTCGTGAAAACGACTCTCGAAACGCCTTGGGAAGACTACCTGCGGCAAAGAGAGGAAATCTGCCGGTACAAGCCGAAACACACCGCGTTCGCGTTTCCGGGTCCCGAGGCGGCCAAGACCGATCGCGACTACTATATCGACGTCGCCATACCATTCTACACCCGCAATATCGTGGATACGTACGATGCTGCGGCCGAGAGCGATCCGCAAACAAGAGAAGATACGCTTGCCGTACGCAAGGCGGTTGTGCGAAAATACGCGTTCTCGACCCCGTTTTTCCCCTACGACTCGGAAATGGCGGCGGCCGAGCGCCTCTGGAACCGCGGCTCGCGCGACGCGGCGGCGGCGATCGTTCGCTTTGACGGCATGAGTAGCGACGACCAATACTGGCAAGGGGAGTCGATGTTCGCCGAAGCCACCGCCGCGCTCGATTCGTCGAAAGATCCGCTGCTCGGCTACTTGCTGGCGGGCAAGGCCTACAAAAACATCAGCCGCTGGCATGACTCATATCCCGATCTCAAGCCGAAAGAGCTGGTAAAAATCGCCTACGCCGCGTTCTCCGCGGCGTTTGAAAACGCGCTGCCGGTTTTCCGCGAGGCCGATCAGGGTATAATCGAGCGGCTCGATATTTTCTCTTCGATGCCGTTCGATGCGGGCGTCAAGCTGGGGAACGTCTATCTCGACCGGTGCAAGAAAGCGGCCGCGTGCAAGAGCGACGCGTTCGCCGCGCGCGGCACCGGCTGGGCGAGCGAAGTCACGGCCGAGGGCTGGGAGGGCTGGAATGCGAGCAACGAGACGGCCGAAAAGGAGCTGCTGGCGGCATATGAACAGTGTCCCGGGAAAGCGCGCGCGCCGATGATGCTCGCCGATCTTTACGGGCGCTCGTGCGCAAGCGGCGACCCGATCGAATGGTTGAACCGCGGCGTTTCGAATTCGCTCGATATCGCCGCGCAGCTCGTAGGTTCGTCGCTGCTTTTCCAGACGGCGAGATGGGGCGGCGGCAGCGACGTTCTGCGCGAGGCGGCGATGCTGGCCGCCACCAATGTCGTTACGGCGTCCGCCTTCTCGTACACGACGTGCGCGAGCGCGATACGCGACATGATCGAATACGACAACGAGGGCGACAACCGCGGCGAGGTGTACAAGCGCGTCATCGACCCGGAACTGCGCGCGGCGGTCTTCGGGATGTTCGACGCCTATATCGCCGCGGGCGACGAACCGGGACGGGCGAGCGCGGACGAGATACGCCAGATGGCTCTTACGTTCGCTCTGGTTCTGGGCGAATGGGACAAGGCGCGGGAATACCGGTCGGCCCAGACTAAAAAGATTGGCGACATCAAAGCCCAATACTGGGCCGAGCACGGTCTGGCGCGCGAAGAACTTATTTTCTACTTCTCGCTCGCCGTATCCGTAAGCCTGCGCGACGACGGTCTCGAGATAATCGATGTCGAACAGGCGTTCGCCGAGGGACGCTACGCCGAAGCCGCCGGGTTCTACGGTAAAATGCGCCGGGAACGGCTTTCGCTTTACGAACAGCAGCTCGCCGACATGCGTTCCTACGTATCGCGCCTCCGCGCGAACCAGCAATCGGGCGGACCGGTCGATCTCATGCCGATCGCGAACGGACGCGAATCGGTGGGTTTCTGGGGAGCGATCGGAACGTGCGAAGACGGCTGGGCGAGGCTGTTGTGGGACTGGCGCGGATACAAGCTTTCGCTCGTCAGCGTCCCGGCGCTCGGCAGCGAGTTCGAGGCCGAAATCGCGTTCGAACCGCAGGAAGGCCGCACCGACTGGCATATCGGCTGGGGCATGGCGCGTCCTTTTACCTGCAATTCGTCGGGCTGGGCGTATCCGGCAGTATTCTTCTCGCGCGACGCCAACGGCGACCACGTGCGGATAGAGGCGGTAACGGTCGAAACCGAAAAACTCCCGAAAACCAGCAGTCCCGAAAACAAAAATTTCGGACTTTGGGATTCGTTCAAAGTCTACGAAGGCGACCTCGAACGAAAAGATACGCATACTTTCCGTCTCGCGTTCGGGGATGCGAACAATATGGTTTCGGTCGATGTCGACGGCGAGAAAATCTACGAAATTCCCGTCTCTGACATCATGCACGCCGAAGGCATGGCGTACCGGTTGCAGCCGAACGGCGAAGCGTTCCCGGTCTGGAAACTCTTCGAGGCGACCGCGTTCAGAAACTACCGCTACCGCCGTATTGCCGCCCCTGCCGCAGAAAATTGACCCGGCGTTCGCAATACCGCCGCCTGACGGGAAGACAAGTTTTGATCCGCTTTTGAGGGTAGTCATTTTTGACTACCGTGCAATACAATATGACAAGCAATATATAACAACAACAATGCCGTCTTGTTGTTGCTTCTTTTTTACTCCTTGTTTTCGTGGACTCCGAGTACGCGTTTTCGCGGGAATCGAATGCTGCCGCGCCAACCGGCGCAACACTCGTCGCAGGCTACCTCGACGGGGCTGGCAGGCAGTCGGCAAGTTTACCCTAAACATACGAAAATTCTAGGCTAAACTTCAAAAAACTTTAAGGTAAACTTTCCGCAACTTTACCGTAAAGTTTGGAGCATGTTTAGGGTAAAGTTCCGGCACTTTTACCCTAAACTTTCCTGCCGTTCAACCCGACCTTACCGTCGGCCAAGAAGGATGCCACTATTGGCTTGGGAGACGGGGACGATATATCTCAATGTGAAGGAGCTTTTGAGAGCAATCACGAACCGGCACAAATCTACAGACAAAATCCTTGCGTTATCCTGCGCCGGAGTGTTCGTCGGTGAACATTCCGACAAAACAAGTTCGTCATACGACGGATTCTGAGCATATGCTCCAAATGTCATCGCAACGCAAAGAAACGACAACGATATCTTACTGAAATTCATCACCGGGCTCCGTGGGGCGATCTTGCTGTTCGACATCAGACAGTTTGGCTTTTTCCTTGGCGTTCATCTTCGTCCTTTGGGCGAATTCTTCGCGAAAACGGTCACGATCGTCGCCGGCAAGCGTATCCGCGTACCGGCGAATCGTATCCGAAAACATCTCCAACAACCGACGCCGGCACCATTTGCCGTATTGCGTCCGCCATATCAACGGATTCCATTTCTCCGATACCGCCCTTGCCTTCAGATTGGTCGTAACCGTCGTTTGTCTCGGCATGCCCGAACCAGAAACAAACCAGAAATTTCTCGTCTTATTCGTCGTTCCCCACGCTTCCCTGTATTCGTCATTCATCTGCCGAAAGTCGATTTTTGTCTGTTTGCTTCCGAGATAGTCGGCTAACGCCATAATCTCGGACTCTTCCGGCAAAGATTCAGTCCAACTGACATGAAGAAGTTCAAACGCTTTCCATTTTTCCGCATTGAACGATTTCACCGAATCGGCAAAACTCGGACCCATTCCGTCTGCGAAATAACTTGCAAGATTCAATGTCCCTATTGCTCCGTGCTCTTCTTGGATCGGACATACAAAGGCTTCCCAGAAATCTTCTTCCGGCATCGCCACAACCTCGGCGACGCTCGGCATCGTCTGCCCTCTCGCAACCGCAAGCGAGCAGGAGCCGACAAATAGAAAAACACACACTAATCGCTCCATATTTCCTCTCCTTTCTGTCTTTCGACTGTAAAACCATATTTAGAAACCGTTGTTGTTCCATTCGAGTTAACCGACATGCACTGTACCGACTCGCAAAACCGTGTACCTGCCGACACGAGATTCTTTTCCGAGTTGGTAACCCAGTAATTGGGAATATGCCATTCGATCGACCCATTTTCAAAATACGAACAACAACCAAACCAGTACCCAGCGTAATCATAAGTATTTTCAATATTACCATTCATCTTCACATTATTAGCACTGCTTGGATTGGTGACGGCTCCGCGACTTTCATCGTGAATCCAACAAGAATCAGGGAACAATGTAAGATTTGCAAACCAGCCACATCGGTTCGTCGGCATTGCAACGCCCTCATACACGCTTATATTCCCGAAATTTACATACATTGGCTCAAGGGCAATGGTCGACACCATTATCACACCGGCATCTTCGTCGTAGATTTCCAGGTTCTGTCCGTCTCCTGATTGGGCCTGTGCGGCAAAGACGGTCAACTCGTTGCGATTTGCGACATGCGCCGAAACACCGACAATATTCGTCGGTGTGATAACTTCGATTGGCAACAACAACTGCGCTCCGTTTATCGTGAAACCAACCAAAGTTCTGCACGCATTCTTGTATGCTCGCAAAACGCATTTGTCCGAGCCGATCAAATCTATCAGCGAACAAGTGCCAGTGTTGACATTTTCAAAACTCATATGCGGAAGTAAACTCATCTCGAACATTTCATGCGGTCCGAACACGTGCCGCTTTTTGTTTTCAGGCCAATCGGCATCAGCTT
>JAGDAE010000159.1 GCA_017959645.1 Kiritimatiellia bacterium | reverse complement strand
CGGTGCCGTGATTGAACACTATCGCATAACCGTTCGTGTATACGCTCGCGTACACATCGTCGAACACGAAATCGAATCTTACCCAGTCGGCGCTGATATCGGGACAGTTTACCTGGAACTGCCCGGCGGCCTCGGAATGTCCTCGCATATAGATGGTGTTTATGTTGGGAAACTCTATCGACCATGCCACGTCTTCGCTGTTGTAGGCCTTGCCCGAGAAGATTCTCGCGTTGCCCTGATTCACCGATTCCGCCTTGAACCAGCCGGATACCGACTGCGATACCGCGCTCGTCTTTTCAGAAGGCAAAAGCGAATCGTAGCTCGGTACGCGAATCTGCGGACCGCCGTTTACCGCCGCCGGCATGCCGTTGTAGCGAGCGAGCCCGACCACGCCGGGACGCTGCAGCCCCGACTGCGAATACGCATCGAGCCGGTTGCCGGTCGAATCGGCAGCATAGGTCTCGCCTTCGGCCATATTCATGTGGAAAACACCGACGTATCCGGCGTTGAGCCAGACATTGGAGCTGGCGACGGCGGGAAGTTCCGCGTTCTTGTCGGCGAGCGAATAGAAGCAACGCAGAACCGTATCGCTGTCGTCGAGCGACGGAACTCCTACCCATATGAGCGATTCGCCCGACGGGTTCCACGTATCGACCTCGTAATCGAGTACGTTGCCCAACGCGTCGCGGAACTGAAGGCCGTACCCGCCGTCGCCGTCGACGTCGTTGTAGTCAAAGCCGTATATCAGCTCTTCGGAGATTCTGACGAGCGCCGGAAAATTGTCCAGTCCGTTCGCGCCGTCGAAGCCGGTCGCCTTGACGTTGAAGAACTTGGTAAATCCGTTGCCGGCCAAAGGTTTTCCCGAAGGCGCCAGCGTCATTGTCGCCGACGGCGCCGGCATCGGCGTTGCGTAGAATCCTGAAGCAAGCGTAATGACGATTGTCGAGCTTACCGTCGAACTTGGCCCTCCCCATTTCGGATCGATGGCGATGTCGACCGAACTTTCCCCGTCTGGAATTACCGCAACACCGCTCAGCGCACCGTAGTCGGCGCCTGCGACCGCCGTTCCGCCGACCGTGTAGTTGACGTAAAGATCGCCGTTGGAGTCCGCCCTCGAAACCGTAAAGTATCCGGATGTGGACGTTTTCGGAACCGCGACCGCGCCGACCGAAATCGACGGCGTCCCCGTGTAGAACGCTTTCGGAGACGGAATGGTGGCGATTGTCTTCTCGCCGACCTTGGCGATCGCGGCAAATGTATGCGACGTATCGGCGGGAAACGCGATTACGCTCGCGGACAGAACGGCCGGCCCCTCCTGATCGACGCCGAGCGTCTGGGCGTACGCTCCACCGTCATAGGAAATCTCGACGTCGCCGATGCCGCTCGTGAGCGTCGCCGAGACCGTAAACCCGTTGACCGGATCGTAAGAAATCTCCGGCGGGTTCTCGACATACGGGTCGGAAAGCGCGAAGACCTCCGATCGGTCGACATACGCGCAGGTCGCGACGATATCGCTCGCCCTGCCGCGCGCCGACGGCGTGCCGCTGCCGGAGTTGTAGACGAAGCGGCCTCCAACCTTGTCGTAAAGGCAGGAATTGCCGTCAAGATCGACTACCGGCACGAAATACGCCGTGCAGGTTCCGTCGTCGAAATACGTGTCGGCGAACGCCGCCCCGCCGTCTTCCTGCTCCCTGAGACGGAAGTAGAAGAGATCGCCGACGCAGGTGTTGCTGTAGAGAACAAGCGGCGTCGAGTACGTGAAGCCCAAATCGGAACGAACCTCGCCGGCGGAGAAATTGCCGTTGAGAACCCAATAGAACACGCCGGTTTCGATCGTATACGGAATTGACAAGGACGGAAAGACGCTGTACACATATATCCAGCCCCAGCCGTTGGACGCGCGGAACTGCGACTCGTAGTCTGCCGGGATGAACGCGAACTGGTACGGATCGTCGCCTTCGCAGACATAAAGCGCGTCGTCGGCGGTATAGGTCGACGGATGCACGCTCGGCAATTTGGTCTTGATCGTCGTCTTCACCGTCGCGCGGGTCTCGCTGGTAGGCACGTATCCGAGATTGTACTTCGCCCCGAGCGGCGAGACGAGCTTCTTCGGCTCGTATCTGTAAACGCCGTCGCGCAGGAAGAACCTGAGCGCAAAAATGCTGCTTCCCCACCCTTCAGGCATCGTGTAGCTGTAAGACGT
>JAGDAE010000158.1 GCA_017959645.1 Kiritimatiellia bacterium | reverse complement strand
GCACAGAAGACGAAAAAAGCATTGCAACAGACATGAAAATAAAAGACATACTCGCAACTGGACGCCTCTCCGTGTCGTTCGAGATATTTCCGCCCAAGGCGGACGCGCCGTTCGGTCCGGTCATGGAGGCGGCCGGGCGTCTGGCGCGCCAGCATCCGTCGTTCATGTCGGTGACGTACGGCGCGGCGGGAGGCGCGAAAGCCAACACCGTCGACATCGCCGCGTTCGTGCAGGCATGCGGCGTGCCGGCGCTCGCGCATCTTACGTGCCTCTCCGCGACGCGCGAGAGTATTGCGGACGAGATTTCGCGCCTCCGGGCGGCGGGCATCGAGAACGTGCTGTGTCTGCGCGGAGACGCGGCGAACGGCTCGCCGGCGCCGGGATGTTTCAACTACGCGGTCGATCTCGTGCGCGCGCTCAAGCCCTCGAACTTCTGCCTCGGCGGCGCGTGCTATCCAGAATGCCATCCCGAATGCGAGCACATCGAGGACGATATCGCCCATCTGCGCGAGAAGGTCGAGGCGGGGCTGGACTTCGTGACCACCCAGATGTTCTTCGACAACAACATCTTCTACCGCTACCTTTCGAAACTGCGCGACCGAGGAGTCACCGTTCCGGTGATCGCCGGCATAATGCCGGTCACTAACGGCCGCCAGATTGCCCGCATCTGCAGAATCTCGGGAACCTATCTGCCCAGCCGCTTCAAGGCGATCGTCGACCGCTTCGGCGACAGCCCGGCCGCCATGGCGGACGCCGGCGTCGCGTACGCGACAGAGCAGATCGTCGATCTTTTCGCGAACGGCGTCAACGCGGTGCACGTCTACACGATGAACAAGCCGGAGGTTGCCGAACGCATCATGGCCAACCTGAGGGGAATCCTTTGACAATCGACCGTGTCCAGATCTGCCGCTATCTGAAACTTTACGGACGCAAGCCCGGCGAGGCGCTGTCGGCGCGGATCGACGCGATGCTCGCCGAGGCGGAGAAGGCGATGCGTCCGGCCAGAGTGTATCTGCGGCTCGACGACGTTTCGCGGCTCGACATGCGAGGCTCGGTCTCGCTGGCGAAGCATCTCGCCGGCTGCCGCGCGGTCTATCTCGTCTGCACGACGATCGGGGCCGGTTTCGACGCGCTGCAGCGGCGGACGGCGGCGAAATCCGCGAGCGACGCTTTCGTGCTGCAGGCGATCGGCGCAGCGGCTATCGAGGCGTGGACCGACGATACCGAAGACGAAATACGCCGCGGTCTCGCGCTTGGAGAACGGCTTGTGCCGCGCTACTCGCCCGGATACGGCGACTGGCCGCTCGAGGCGCAGCGCGACATCATGTCGATGCTCGACGCTCCGCGCACGGCCGGCGTCTCGCTGACTGGCACCCTGCTCATGGTTCCTTCCAAGTCGGTAAGCGCCGCGATCGGCGTAAAGAAAGAAACGGAGGAGGCGAAATGACCGGTATTTTTTCCGGCCGCATGTTCTTTCTCGACGGCGGCATGGGTACGCAACTCCAGCTCAAGGGGCTTGAACCCGGCGAGATCCCCGAGCTGTGGAACCTGTCGCGGGCAGACGACGTTCGCGCGATCCACGAGGCGTATTTCGAGGCCGGAGCGGATGCGGTGTACGCGAACACGTTCGGCGCCAACGGCGCGAAATACCATGGCGACGCGCCGCTCGCCGACGTGATCGCCGCCGGCGTCGGAATCGCACGCGAAGCGGCGGCGAAAGCGGGGGCGGGAAAACTCGTCGCGCTCGACGTCGGCCCCACCGGCAGACTGCTCAAGCCCTCTGGCGATTTCGAGTTCGACGCCGCATACGACGCCTTCGCCGCGCAGATACGCGCGGGGGCGGCGGCCGGGGCGGACTTTGTCGCGATCGAAACGATGGGTGATCTGTACGAGCTGAAGGCGGCGGCGCTGGCGGCGAAGGAAAACTCGTCCCTGCCGATTCTGGCGACGGTCGCGCCGGGCGCGGACGGCAAACTGCTCACCGGCGCCGACGTCGAATGCGTCGCGGCCATGCTCGAGGGGCTACGCGTCGACGCGCTCGGGCTCAACTGCGGCCTCGGACCGGACGCGATGCTCGGGCTCGTCGAACGTCTCGCGGCCGCGACCGCGCTGCCGATCGCCGCCAAACCGAACGCGGGAATGCCGAAGATCGCCGGCGGCCGCACCGTATTCACCGTC
>JAGDAE010000157.1 GCA_017959645.1 Kiritimatiellia bacterium | reverse complement strand
TGGTGCGGCCGCGTTGCTGGCGATCTCGCCGCTCGAAGGCGGGCTTTTTGCCGCCGATCTCGTCGAGGCGAAGAACGGGGAGCTTTCGTCCGAGCGGCTTTGCGAGGGGTTGGCCGACCGTGACCGCATCGGGGCGACAGGGGAATCTTCGCTTTTCTGGGCATGGAGGAGCCGGAATGGGCGGTAGAATCGCTTTCGCCGTTTTTGCTGCAGTATCGGCGGTTTTCCGCGTTGCGGCCGAATCGGCGCCTTTCATGCTGTCGCTGCTGCAACCGGTGCAACTGCCGGACGGCGGGCGCGATGTTGGCGGCGTCAGAATCTCGCTGGTCTACGGCGGTTGCCGCAACATGAAAGGACTCGACCTCGGCATCGCCGGACATTGCGACGGCGATTTCTCCGGCCTTGCGGTCGGCGGCGTCAATATCGTTGACGGCCGGCTCTTCGGCGTGCAGGCGGGTCTCGTGAACTGGAACGGAAACGGCGAAACCGGCTCCCATTCGATAGGCGTGCAGGCGGGGCTTCTGAACAACGCCGGCGATCTCGGCGGCGTGCAGTATGGGTGGATCAACCGGTCTTCAGTCCGAATGTCGGGCTTGCAGTCAGGGCTGCTGAACTGGGCGGATGATCTGCACGGGGCGCAGCTGGGGAGCTATTTCGTCCTCGGCGTCAACATATGCTCAGGTACTATGCAGGGGTGCCAGATCGGACTCGTGAACTGGGCGGAAAGAATCGACGGCGGAATCCAGATCGGACTTCTCAACATCGTCCGCAGAAACGGATGGTTGCCGGTTTTGCCGGTGATAAACGGCGGATTCTGAAAAAAATTTGAAATAAAACCGGCGGCTCGTCCGTCTATACAATCGCCGACCATGACCAGGGGGCCTGGTCGGCTCTTTTTTTCAAAATGCCGCGAACCGGCAGAAAGGAGCACCGAGATGAAAAAGATGGCAATTGTCGCGTTGTGCACGGTCTGTGCGCTTGCGGCGTCCGCCGAGGGCGCGTGCGAACTGAAGAAAGATCATGGTCCGAAGCTCGATCCGGTCGTGGTTGCCGTTTTCAATCCGAAAATCGCCAAAGCGCTCGAGCTTACCGAAGAGCAGAAAGAGAAGCTCGCCAGACTGAAAGAGAACAAGGTCGTGGTGAAAGCGCTGCGCCAGCAGATCAGCCAGGGCATGCAGAAGCAGGCCGAGGCGCTGAAATCCGGCGATGTCGACATGGCCGCGCTCGACAAGATCGTCGACGAAGTCTGGAGCGCGCGCAGGGAGCTCGCCAAGATCCAGATACGCCGTCTGGTCGAGGTGAAGTCGATTCTCACGTGCGGGCAGATCAAGAAGGCCCGCGAGATGTTCAAGTGCGGCAAGTCCAAGAAGGGCTGCGCGTGCGGCGGCGGCTCGTGCGAAGGCGGCGCGTGCAAGAAGACGGAGTAGCCGACGCCGAAGACGTCCGCCTCCTCTCCGCCTACGTTTCCGGGGGCGACACGGAGGCGCTTTCGGCGCTCGTCGAACGCAACGCCAAGTGGATGCTGGCGATGCTGCGCGGTCTGACCGCGAACGACAGCGACGCCGAAGACGCGCTTCAGGACGCGTGGCGCCGGGTGATTTCCGCTGGCGGCTATCGCGGCGGGTCGGCGCGCGCGTATCTGGCGAGGGTGGCGCGGTCGGCGGCGGTGGACGCCTTCCGCAGAAAAGGCAGGGAGCTTGCGGTTCTCGACGCGCCGGACGAAGATGGTTCGACGCCAGTCGCGGAATTGGTCGATGAATCGCCGTCGGCGGACGAGGCGTTCGAGACCAAGGCGACAGTCGAAGAGATCAGATCGGCGGTTCGCGCTCTTCCCGGTGCGCAGCGGCAGGTTTTCATGATGAGGGTCGAGGGGCAGTTGGCGTTTAGGGAAATAGCGGAAGAGCTTGGCCTTCCGCTCGGTACGGTTTTGACGTGGATGCGGCGCGCTACGATTGCGCTGCGCAAAAAACTGGCGAGGGAGACATGACCGGCAATATCGAAGAATTCGCGCGTAAAGCGTTCGAGGATGGGGCCGACCCCGATGTCGGCGGAATTGTCCGCATGGTGCGCGGGTATTCGCGCCGGCGCACGCTCAGGCGCCGGTTCGCGATCGCGGCTTCGCTGG
>JAGDAE010000156.1 GCA_017959645.1 Kiritimatiellia bacterium | reverse complement strand
GAATCGAGTCCGAGTATGTCGTACCAGCGATATCCGCCGCCGCCCGAAGTCAGCACGGCCCTGCCGCCGCGCCGGTCGTATTCGAACGAGCCGCCGAAAGACTCCCCGCCGATGCAGGTTTCGTCGTTCGCCGCCGCTACCCTGCAGTCGGAGAACAGTTCGTCGATATAGAGTCCGTCGGTAGTGATGAAGAATATCCGGCCGTGGTTGTTCTTCATCGCCACCACTTCGTATTCGCCGCGCCTGCCGCCCGGAACCGATCCGAGCGCGAAGAGAACGCCTTGCAGCTCGCCGGGCGAAGGCAATGGAGCCGCCTGCGAACCGTGCACGCCAGGAAACGGGTTTTTCATGTGCCAGGCGAGAGTGCCGTCGCGCTCGAAGCCGAACATGTATGGCGACAGGCACGGCGCGATGTAGCGGCGGTCGTGCGCCGAAAAGCCCTCCGTCCGCGCGGCGACGGACGAGCCGGCCGGGACTCTGCCTTTCAGCCTGCGGGCGCCGGCAAGCGCCTTCGCGAGCGAATAGTCCGGATATTCCAGGTCGATGAGCGCATACTCTCCGTCGAGGTTGACGAGGCAGGTGAAATCGATATCGCTGGCGAAAAGCCCCCAGCCGCCGGTTCCCCCGCTGCCTTGCGGGGCGAACTCGAATTCCTCCGCCTGCATCCGTTCGTCGCCGTCGGCGTCGCGCCAGACCATCAGCGTCTCTTCGTCGTGGCGGAAACGCTCCGGATCGGAGCCGGGAAACCGCCTGCGGTACGCGTCGCGCATGGGAACGCAGGTGTTGCGGCGGTCGATCATGTGCGAATAGAACCCCGGCGTACCCTGCATCATGAGCGGCTTGAGGCGGTGTTCATCTTCGAGATACTCCCAGACCGTCGTCGCCCCGTCGTTGCCGATCACGAACGTCTTGCCGTCGCGGCGCGCGAACTTGTAGGTTCTCGCCTGGCGCGGCGGCAGATCGAAAAGCTCCCCCTGGCCGGCCTTCTCGTCGAACAGCAGCGCGAGCGGACGGTCGACGCCCTTCGCGGGATCGTACCTCCATTCGGCATCGTGGGCGATCCAGCGCGACGGATCTTCCCCGTCCATTCCGCAGCCCGGCGAACCGTACTTCTCGCCGCCGGTCTTCTCGTAGTCGCACTCGCCGGAAACGACGTTCCAGCGCGTTATGCGCTTGGGATTGTACCTGTACTCGGCGACCCACCGCGACCCCTCCGAATCGAACGCGAGCGAGCGCGGGTCGACAAGCCGGTTCTTTCTCCACGGTCCGGTGTAGGAGCCGCCGTCCTCGCCTATCGTGCGCAGAGGTTTTTTCGTGGCGAGATCGTAGACGTGTATGAGCGAAGAGCCGCGTTCGAGAGTGTAGAGCGACTTGCCGTCGCACGCCATCGAAACCAGATTCTCCTTGAACGGCAGAACGAGTTCGCCGCCGTTTTCCGCCAACGGGCCGGCGATCCCGCACGGAATCGACTCGCCCGAAAAGGCGAGGACGCTCCTCCACTCCTCTTCCCTGAGTTCGTACACGTCGAGCGCCCCCCCGAGAGCGTTCGAGATGTAGACCTTGTTACCGATCTTCGTCGCGCCTTTGAGTTCGACCGGTCTGGCGTTCTCGATTTCGCAATGCCGGCGTTCCCTGCGTTCGACGCCGTATCCGTGAAACTCGAGGCGGTTGCCGTCCGCTTCGCGCACGCTGTAGATCCACTCGCCGTCCGACGGGAGATACACGCACGCCTTGTTGCCGAGATTCCATCCGTCGCCGTATCCGTTGACGAGCTTTCCGTCGTGCGACAGCACGAGCGTCGAATTTCCGCCCTCGGTGAACAGCGCGGCGGCGACGATGCGCTTTCCCGCCGGCGCCACCATCTCGCAGGGCAGATGGTTCGGACCGAACCCGCCGAACAACTTCTCCCCGCCGGCGGCGAACGAACTCTTGTAGTCGTATCCGAGAGCGCGGTGGGTCGCGATTCTCGCACGGTATCTGCCGGCCTTCGCGCCGGTTCCGTCTTCGGCGCGGCCGTCCCATTCTACCTCGTGGCGGCCCTTGCCGAAGCGCAGGCCGTTGACGAGATTCCTCACCCTGCAACCGCTTTCGGCGTCGTCGATGACGATGGTCGCCTTGCCGTCGTACGGCATGTCGAACGTGACGAATATGCCTTCGCGCTGGCCGGTGTTTCCGCAGCCGGCGACGGCGAGAAGCATGGCGCAGAGCGCCGAGGCCGCCATCCTATCGCGTTTCGCTTCCATATTCCCTCCTGAAATACGCCAGCGCGCCGTCGAGATCGCCGAACGCGCCGTCGAGCTGGGCGTCGAAACATTTCTTCAGCCATGTTCCGAACCGCGCCGACGGCTTGAACCCCATCGCGATCAGATGGCGGCCCTGCAGAATCGGCTTCGGCGCCCCGGCTGCAATTTCGAGTCTGGCCGCCGCATCCTCGAGCCACTTGAGATCGGACCCGGCAGACGAGCCGCCCAGAAGCTCGGGCAGCCGGCCTTCGTCATCGGCCCGGCAGACGCGCAAAAGACGGTCTATGCGCACGACTTTCACCGCCAGACGCCTCACCGCCGCGTCCTTCGCCTTCGCCCGCCAGAGCGCGTACGGCTGCATGTGGCACTTCACCAGCGGCGGCACCTCGCGCAATATCCGCTCTTCGTTCGTCATTCTCTTCAGGAAGGAAAGCGCCGGCTTAACGCCGGCCTCGTCGTGCCCGAGACTGCGTATGCGCCTGGCGACCGGATCGTACGCGCTCGTGGCCGGCTTGCCGAAATCGTGGCACGTCACGGCGAGACCGACGATGACATCTTCGTTCCTGTCGCCGGTTCTGCGCCTTGCGAAAGCGTCGAGGCAAAGCTTCGTATGCTCCCACACGTCGCCCTCGGGGTGCCATTTCGGATCCTGCCTGCAGCCGATCAGCGCCGCGAGCTCGGGGAAATGCCGCACCCACCCGGTCGCGCGCAGAAACTCCAGCCCCTTCGATATCTTCACGCCTTTAGTCAGCAGCTTCGTCCACTCCTCGAATATCCGCTCGCACGGCAGGTTCTCGATATCCATCGACCTGCAGATCTCCACCGTCTGCGGTGCCGGCTCGAGATCGAAGCGGGCGACAAACTGCATCCCCCTCAAGACCCTGAGCGGATCTTCGATGAACTTCGCCGAGACGTGCCGCAATATCCCGTTCTCGAGATCGCCCATGCCGCCGTACGGATCTTCGATCTCGCCGTCGAGCGGGTCGCAATACATGGCGTTAATCGTGAAATCGCGTCTGCTCGCGGCTTCGGCGACCGTCAGCGACGGATCGGAATCGACCATGAAGCCGCGATGACCGATCCCCCTCTTCGATTCGCGGCGCGGCAGCGATATGTCGATGTCGAGCCCGTGCAGCTTCAGCACCCCGAACGAAACTCCGCACGGATCGAACCCGTACCTTTCGCCGATCGCGCGCTGAAGCTCCTCCGCGCCGATTCCGAACACTTCGATGTCGACGTCTTTCGCCGTCTTGCCGAGCATCATGTCCCTTACCGCGCCGCCGACGACAAACGCCCTTCCCCCGCGCCCGGCGACAGTCTTCGCGATATCTTCCACGGCGTCGCGCATCCTCTCGCCGGCCGGCCCGAAATCGAGATTCTTCGCGCCGGCTGTCATTGGCCGATCTCGACCTTGAAGAATCTCGCGCTGGTTGCGCCCAAGTCGTCCACTTTGACCTCGAACCATTTCGCGTCGCCGAGCGAACGTTTGCCGTAGATCGTGTACGATCTCCGCCCGCCAAGATCGGGCGACCACGACAGCGACGGCGAGCCGTCCGAGATGGAAATGCTGAGCGTAAACTCGCTGTCGTCTTCGTCGGACGGGTCGAAACCGGCGAGCCAGCTCTCCCAGAGCGTGCGCCCGTTGGCCCCGGCAAGATTCGCGAACGCTCCGAACGTATCGGCGAATTGCGCAGAGAAAGCCGGGGCGGCTTCCTTCGTCTCCGACGCCATCGCGAGACCAGAATCGGCTTTGCGCGGTCCTTGCGCGCCAGGCCGGGTCGAACGGGTGTACGCCTTGATGCACACCGCGCCGGGATTGCCGTCGGACACGTCGTACGCGTCGGTCCATGTTATTGTCCCCGCACCGAGCCCCTGCTGTCTTTCCCACCCGAGATACGTATTGCCGCGCGAGTTCTCGCAGACGCTGTATTCGATATCGCCTATCGTGGAGGACGCGCAGAGGAAAATCCGGCTGCTTGTTCCGCCTACCCGCGCCACGACCGCGAAACCGGTTCCGTCCGCGAGCGCCAAAGGCGAATCCAGCGCGATCGTCGAGAACCCGGCGCGCGGGAGCGTCCCGCTTTTCGTCGCCGCGAGCAGGCCGCCGTAGACCGGCGTGGACGCGCCGCGCGTCACGTTGGTGTAGATTTCGATCTCGTATGCGGTTTCGGCCTGCGAATACACGCCGACCGCCGCCAGTTCTTCGTTCCACGCCGACGTGAATACCGCCGCCTGGAGGCTGTAGCCGGTGATGGACACGACAGGCCCCAGCCGGTCGTATCCGTAAGCGGCGTCGTAGTTCTCGCCATCCGTCGCCGGAATGAACACCGCCCCTTCCAGCATGGCGATGTTCACATCGTAGTAGGAGACATAGTTGTAGCCGCCGTCGCCTTTCTCGACACCCCAGCTGTTTTTGACAATCCACGCGCCGTCGCCGGGCGGCTGCTTGCCGAAT
>JAGDAE010000155.1 GCA_017959645.1 Kiritimatiellia bacterium | reverse complement strand
GCCCGCGCCTCCACCGCCCGGATACGACGCGTTCGCGCCGTTGCGTCCGCCGCCAGTCCCTTCGCCGGCCGCCGAGTAGCTGGCGCCGCCTCCGCCGCCGGCAGCGACGATATCGCCGAACGAGGAATCGCCGCCCTTGCCGCCGCCGACATTGCGCGAATATCCCGCCGCACCTTGGGTGTGGTGGCCGCCGTCGCCGACGACGACCGCATACTCTCCGGCCGTGAGTTCAAAGCCCTCCAGCACGCGAACCTCGCCGCCCGCGCCGCCGCCGCCGATGACGTTGCCGCCGGAGCCGCCGCCGCCTACCAGTAGCAGATCGCACTCGCCGGGCGACACTATCGTCACCGACGCCGCCGCGTCGAGATTGGTGAACACGTAGATGTCGTATCCGCCGCCGGCAGACATCTTGACGTGCGGCCCGCTTACATTGCCGACAATGGCGCTGTCGCCGTATGCGGACGCCGCAGCGAGCGCGGCCGCGAACGCGGCGACGCCAACGATGGATGTTTTCATATTCGCCTCCTGCTTTTTGTCATCTCACGAACACCGCCATGCCCGACGTTCTTTCGAACGACGCTTCGATCGCGGTCGCGAGCGTGGCGTCTTCGTTGTCGTATCCGACATGGCCGTATGCGGAATCGAACGAAATCAGATTGGTGCTGAATTTTCCGGGCATGACGACTTCGACGAGCGAGGTCGTGAAGGATCTCGGCGTCTTGAGGGCGGACGAATCGGCCGCGACTGCTATGTTGAGCACGCCGTATCCGGCCTGGAACTCCCATCCGCCGTCGTTGGTGCAGCGTATCGGCGCGGTTGCGTACCCGCCGGCAGGCACGTGGAAGAGAAGCTCGGTCTCGGCGGAGTTCAATCCGTCTTCGGCGACGGAGAACAGATGGTACATCGCGTACATCGCGGGCGCTTCGCCCATGAATTCGACGAGGCACTTGCCGGACGTCGCCGCGCCAACCGACAGCCGGATGCAGCCGCCGCTCGTAATCCTGAACGAGGAGTTGTCGAGTATCCAATGAAAATTGTCGCCGTGGTTGTAGAAGTTGCCGCCCGTCTGGACCACCGTGGAATCCTTGAAGCGCAGGACCGTGTTCGCATACTGCGCCATCGACTGGTTGCCGATAGTGGCCGCGACGTTGTCGAGCGTAAAGGTGATGTTCGGCGGCAGGTAGAATACGCCGGGATTCGAATAGGTCATGTTCTTGAGCGTTATGCTCGACCCGGTTGCGAAATAGTCGGCGTTGACGCCGTCGACCGCCTCGATGGACGCCGTGTTTCTGCCGGATCCGCAGAGCGAGAGAACCATGTCGCCATGCCACCAGATGCGGAAGGTCGAGACCCTTACCGCGGACGAAACCGAAACCTCGTACGGGGTTCCGACATTGCCGTCGTCGGTGTAGAAGATCGCGGCGCAGTTTCTGGCGTTCGGATACGTCGCCTGCACGGGGTTGCCGTCGACGGTCCAGTTCGCCGGGTCTTCCCACTCGCCGGAATGGTTCGCCGGGTTCCAATAGTACGTGTACTGGTCGAGCGGATACACCGTCATCGTCTCCGAACGGGCCTCCCACTGCGCGCTCTCGCAGCCGTTGGAAACGATATAGGCGTAATAGTACGTTTTTTCGACGGCCGGATATTCGTAGACGAACGTATGCACAACAGTTGCGTTGGAGACGATCTGGCTGGCGACGGTCGCCATGCCGTCCGCGCTTTCGCCGGTCAGGAGATATACGGTCGCGCCGTCTCCGGCGCCGGCGTCAGAAAGCGCGAACTTGAACGTCGCGGTCGCGTACAGGGTCGATACCACGAAGGCGTCCGCGTCAAACGACGCGCCGGCTTTAGTCTCGACAGTGAAGACGGAGGTTATCGTCTTCGCGCCGCCGGCAGCCGTCAGAGTCGCCTTGACGTAATACGTCGAGCCCGGCGTTATGTACCTTGCGGACGACGTGTCGGCCGTATGCATCTCGAAGTCGATCGCATCGCCGCTGTCGTATTCGCCCGCCTCCCATTCTACCGCGCCGGACATGTCGGAGCTGGCCGAGACGGCGAACGTGAGCGTCGCGGGTTCTTCGCCGCCCGCCGAAAGAACGCTGCCCGATACGCATATCGAATCGCCCTTGCCGCCGTCGAAGGCGAGGTCGCCCGAAAGCGCGGGTCTGGCGCTGTCGGCTATCTGCAGCGTATCGCCGGTCCATTGCCAGTTGTCGCCGCTCTTGGTGTAGAAATGGTAGTAGTTGTGGTCGACGCCGGCGTTGGAAAGCCCCTCGTAGAGGTATTCACTGGTCGCGGCGGTTATCGAGTCGCTGACCAGCACGGTGTGCTCCCAGTCTTCCGGCCGTTCGCCGCCGATGCTCTTTCCGTACGCCAGATACAGCGAAACGGTATCGGCTAGCTGCCATTGTGAAAATTCAATCTGCGCGCCAAGGCCGCCCTGGACGGTCTTTGAATACGATGCGACCGTGCCGTCCTTTACGCCGGGCTGAGTTCTCAGCAGCGAGCCGTCGCCGGGGTCGAGAACGGTCTGGTTGGCGCTGCCGTTCCAGAAGTAATGCCCGAAGTTGCCGCCGTTGCCGGCCGCGCCGCCCCAGTCGATCGCTTCGAAATAATACCGGTACCATCCCGCGCCGCGCCCGGGCGTGAAATTGCCCGATCTGACGCCGTTGCCGCTGAAAATCTCCGTCCCGTCGATGACGAGCTTCACCGCGTCGTCGACATTGCCGACGAAAGCGTATTCGCGATCGTCGAGAAGAATGTAGCCCGAATAGGCGAACGTGTGCTCGGCCTTCCACGTGTCTTCGCCGGCCGACCCGTCCGCATGGTACACCGTCCAGTGCGGCGAATAGCCGTTCGGCGGGTACCAGTACACGTTGGCCGCGTGGGTTCCGAGCGTGCGCACCACCGTCGGGTCGGCCTCGACCGTGCCGGAGAACACGCCGCTCTGGCACGCCTGCCACAATCCGGCGCTGGAATATCCCGGCGTTCCCGGCGCGACGTTCGAGTATCCGGGCAATGCGCCCGTCGACACCGTGCCGAGCGCGACCGTGTCGCTGCGCGCGCCGGACGCGTTTTCGGCGTACAGCTCGATATCGTACGTATGGTTCGGTTCGAGCCCCGACAGCCTCACTCTGTTGAGACCAACCGAGAGCCCCTCGAATTCACGGACGAAATCGAGCGTTTCGCCGGCGAAGCCGTACGACACCACCGCCTTGACGCTCGACGCCTCGCCGCCGCACGCGACGACCAGTATCGACAACGTCGCACCGTCGGCGCCGACCTCCCCGGCCGGATCGACCGATATCGACGGCCTCGAAACATCGACGACCGGCAGCTCCGAGACGAGAAACGCCGCGTCGCAATACAGATCGTTGCCGTTTTCGACGGCGATTCTGACGTACCGCGTCTGCGCCGGAACCTCGTAGACGATCGACGTCGTCCCGGCCGATTCGACCGTGCCCTGGCTAGCGACCACGCCCCATTCGCCCGGCGTCGAACCGAATGCCGTAGCCGCGTACACCTTGTACGTTCCGCCGACGGCGTCGGCGCCGAACGACACCTGCGTTCTTATGCTCCCGCCGACGAGCGACGAACCTCCCACGACGACCTGGCCGGGGTTGGCGAGCTTGTATTTCGGCGAGGCGGGGTCGTTCACGAATTTCTCCACCGTCGCCCCGCCGTCGGTCGAATAAGAGATTCCCCACCCGATCTGGTCGTACGCGCCGTATCCGCCCGAGGCGTTGCCGGCGTAGAGGCGGATGCGCTTCCAGCCGTTTGCGGAGGGAATGTAGTCCTTCGACGGCTGTTGCGAAAGATCGGTTTTCGGCCCTACGCCGTCCGCCCGGAAGAATTCCGCATCGTCGATCCAGACCGATCCGTAATCGTCGACATTGACGTAGAACCTGTACGTCAGCGACGAGTCGAAGTACATGTACGTCTCGTAGCCGAACGTCAGATAGCTGCCCCACGAATAGTCGACCTTCGTCTGGTTCGCGACGTTGGTTCCGCTCCAGGTGGCATCGGTCGTCGTGTACACCGCGAAGGCCGAACTTACCGTCGCGAGCGTCGTGTCGGCCATGATGTCGAAGCCGTCGCTCCACTGCTTCCAAACGAACGACTGGTAGAAGCCCGGCTTGCCGTTCACGCCGACGGGATACGACTCGTCCGGCGTCGTGAAAGAGAAGCTGTCCACAATCGGCGCGGTTCCTTCCAGATCGTTGGCGATCGTCAATTGCGCATAGTACGTGCGCTTCGGCGCGAAGCCGTTAATCGTTACATTGGTGGAGCCCGGCGCGGAATAGTGCGTAACGAGCGTGTTGGTCGTCGAAAGCGCGTCCGGCGACAGTCCGTACGCGAGGCGGACCGTGCAGTTCTGCGCCCCTTCGCCGAGCATCCACAGATTGTATCTGATCTTCACCGCATCCGCCGCCGTCGGTTCGGCCGCGACGAAGTTTCCCGTCGGGTTGGGGTCGTCGTTTTCGTTCATCCAGACCCTAAGAACGACCACTCCGCTGCCGCCCGCGCCGCCGCCGCCGTAGCCGCCTTCCCATTCCTGACACCACCAGCCCGAACCGCCGCCGCCCGAGCCGGTTCCGTC
>JAGDAE010000154.1 GCA_017959645.1 Kiritimatiellia bacterium | reverse complement strand
CAAGAAGGGAACCTTCAAGGGTTCGTTCAAGGCGTATATGCTCAACACATCGGGCAAGACACCGAAGATGAAGAAGGTTACGGTCAACGTGACGGGCATGATGGTCGACGGGGTCGGATACGGCTCGGCGAGCGTCAAAAAGCCGTCCAACGCCTGTCCGGTTCTCATCAAATAGTCCGGTTCTATATCAATTCCGGTCTGGAATCATGCCCATGCGGCCCGTGCCGCATGGGCGTTTGCTTCGGCAAAAACCGCTCTGAAAAAAACCTCCAAAACGCCGGAGCGGTTGATTTTCGCGGCGATATTTGGTAGACTACCCCCAAATATTTTCGGCAAAATGAAATTTCCCATGAGAAAAACGGTTTTTCTGGCTACTGCGATCTTGGCGCGATGCCTGTTCGGAGGCGCTTTCACGGTTGTTTCGCCTGGCGGAGCGACGGCAGATTACGATACGCTCGCGGCTGCGCGGAACGCATGCGTTCAGGGCGGGGAGACGATCGTCTTCAACCAGGATGTCGCCGAGTCGATCGGCGCGAATTTCACCATCGCCGTCCCCAATCTGACGATCGATCTCAATTCACACACGCTGACGATTCCGGCCGGGCAGTTCTTCCAGCCGCTCAACGGCGCGGACGGGTTGACTTTCGCGAACGGTTCGATCGTGTCGGGCGAGACGCTGCTCTTTCTCCAGGGCGGTTCGGAGAACGTCGGCACGATAACCTTCCGTGATTGCAGGGTCGATGCGGTCTGCATCGCCTACGCTTCGTACGGAACGGTTGACATGTACGATTCCACGGTATGCGGCCGGCTTGTATTGAGCCAGGGGTGTGCATCCGGCTTTACGTTCAACGCCTACGATTGCGTGCTCGCCCCGTTCCAGAGCGCGACTGACGGCGCCGGCGGCATCGCAACCGGCGCGAGCGCGAATTTCTTCGGCGGCTATTCGAATTTCGATCCGCAGGCATGGGTTCCCGCCGGCTATGCCGCAATCGCCGAGTCGCATACCGTCGACGGTTGCGCGTGCACCTACGCCGTCTATCGCGAAGGTTCGGTGCCGGATACGGTGCAGCTGATTTCGTCCGATGGCACGGCAACCAACGGCTATACTTCGCTCGGCGCGGCGGTTTCTGCGCTAGCGGGCGGGGAGACGCTGAGGCTGCTCGTCGATATCGACATAGTCGAGGCGATATCGATTTCGCATCCGGCAGTGACGTTCGACCTCGACGGGCACACGCTGGCGAAGCGCGTCGCCGGCGATTTCTTCGTGCTTGACAACAATGCGAGCGGGTTTACACTCCGCAACGGTTCAGCCTATACCTACAATTCGCTCTTCAACACGGTATGCGCCGTATCCGGACTCGGCGAAGTATATCTCGAAGATCTGTCGATAACCGGCCAGTGCGTGATCTACGGAACCTACGGAACGTTTCATCTCGCCGGCGTCGTCGCCGCAACCGACTATTTCGTGAGCCAGGGTTGTTCGGCGCAGGTGGCGGTGTGTTTCGAGAGCGGTGTGGTGGCGCCGGCGATAAGTCCGACCGACAACCAGCAAAACACGATGTACACGCCGGCAAACGTGTCCGTCTCGGGCGGCAGCTTCACGTTCGATCCTTCCGCATGGCTGGCGGACGGGTGCTATGCCGAGGCCGTGCAGGAGACGGTGTCGGGAATAGCGTGCTCGTATTCGGTGTTTTCCGCCGGGGGCGATCTTGACGTCGCGAGCGTGGTCTCGTCAGACGGCGCGGCCGAGATCGGCTACACGACGTTCGCCGCGGCGATGGAGTCAATCCGTCCGGGCGAGACGCTGAAGCTGTTGAGGAACTGGACCGTCGCCGACGACGACTACACGCTGGCGCTGGATTTCGGCGTCTCGATCACGGTCGACCTGAACGGCTTCACGCTGTCGAACACGTCGGGCAACTTCATTACTCTCTCGTCCGGCGCCGAGGTTGCGTTCGTCAACGGTTCGATCTCCCAGCAGAATGCCGGCTCGGTGTTCATACTGCAGAATCCCGGCTGTTCGGTCGTCGTCAGCAACTGCACGGTGCGCGGGTACTGCCTGGTGTGGGGCGACCAGGCGGGATCGGTGTCGCTTGCCGACAGCGATACGGTTCTTTCGTACACGGCATCGTGCAACGGCAATACGACGCTGGACATTTCAGGCGGCGCCCATTACATGTCGGCGTTCCACGACGGCGCCGCCGGCGCCGCGACCGGCACGGCGATATGTATTGCCGGCGGAAGGTATCGCCTGAACCCGTTTTCCGATCCGCTGGTGTCGGTTGCCGACGGCTATTGCGTCAAGCGCGAAGACTATTCCGCCGGCGTGCTCTCATACGGCTACAGCGTAATCGCGTCCGGAAACCTTTCGGATTGCGAGGCGAGAATCGGCGCGATGCACTACGGCACTCTCGAAGGCGCGGTTGCCGAGGCGCTCGACGGCGACAGCGTCGTTCTGCTCAAAAACCGCTCGTCCGCCGTCAGAATCGCGAGCCCGGCCGATCTTTCCAACGTGCGCAGGATCGCGCTCGATCTCGGCGGCAACACGATATCCGCCGGGGGTAGCATGTTCTGGATCGAGCCGGGATACGCCTTTTCGGTCTCGAACGGCAGTTTCCGCGCGACGGCGGGCATGTCGGAAGTGTTCGTTCTTTTCTCCGATCTGTCGGTCGATTCGTCGGTGTCGTTCGCCAGAGACGCCGGGGTGGAAGGTTCGCTCGTGAATATTCCGTCCGGCGACATCTCGGTCTACATCGACGGAGCCGACATCGATATCGGCCATCTGTTCAACGCGAACTGGTCCGGCACGCTCGCCAGATTCACGGGCGAAACCGTCTACAGGGGCGGTTCGATACTGTATCCGCAATCGCCGGTTCCGCAGTCCGGCGCGCTGGAGATTTCGGGCGGATGGTGGGCGGCAGACCCGTCGCAGTATGTGACGGCGCAGGACTTGCGCGTGCGTGACTACGGCGAGAACTACGCCGGCGCCGGCAAGGTTCTCAGATATCGCGTCGAAGGCGCGACGGACGGATTCATAGTGATCGTAAAATAGAAGAAAGGATCGGGCAGACATGAAGAAATTCATATTGTTCGCGGCGGCGGCCGTATTGGCGTCGGCGTTTTCCGCGCATGCCGCAACCGT
>JAGDAE010000153.1 GCA_017959645.1 Kiritimatiellia bacterium | reverse complement strand
TTTCGTGAGCTTGGCGGCGATTCTGCACGGAGCGTGCGCTATCACCAGCGCCGGCTCGTCGCCGTCCATCGCGTCCTTCAAAACCTTCTCGAGTCCCGCGAGATCGTCGGCATGGACCTTGACCACCTTGGAGTATCCGCACGCCTTTGCGATAGCGTCGATTTCGGTAACCGGGGCGTCGTCGCCGGCAAGGGTCTTGCCGGAGCCGGGGTTGTCCTGGTGCCCGGTCATTGCGGTTATGCGGTTGTCGAGCACGACGGTGGTCACCGGCGTTCCGTTGTAGCGGGCCGAAAGGATTCCGGTGATTCCGGAATGGAAGAACGTCGAATCGCCCAACACCGCGCAGATGCGCCCCTTGAGGCCGGACTTCTTCATCCCCGCCGCGTTGCCGATCGACGCGCCCATGCAGATCGTCGAATCCATCGCGTTCAGCGGAGGAAACGCCCCCAGCGTATAGCAGCCGATATCGCCGGTCACCGTGGCGCCCAGCCGGGAAAGCACGTAGAATACGCTCCGGTGCCCGCAACCGGCGCAAAGCACGGGCGGGCGGGTAGGCAGCGCGACCTTCGTTCTTGACGGCTTTTTCGCCGCCGGGACGTCGCCGAGAATCTCGTGCCGCAGATTCTGCAGCCGGTCGGCATTGAGTTCGAGCATGTTCAGCTCGGTCTTGTGCCCGACGACCTTGATTCCCATCGCCTTGATCTGGTCTTCGAGGAACGGATCGAGCTCCTCGACGACGAGCAGCTTCCTGACGCTTTTGGCGAATTTCTCCACCAACGCCTTCGGGAGCGGATTCGTCCAGCCGAGTTTGAGAATGGAGAACTCCGGGAAAATCTCTTTCACGTACTGGTAGGCGACGGCGCTCGTGACGATTCCGAGCGAAGTCTTGCCTTTGACGATACGGTTCAGTTTCGATTTCGCGGACGCTTTTTCCATCGCGAGCGTACGCTTCTGCGCGTTCAGGCGCTGGGTCGGCGAGAACGCCGGCACGGGGATGTTGCGGCGTATGTCCTTTTTGTACGGAATCGGCGGATGCGGCGCGGGCTTGAAATCGCCGAGATCCACGAGCGACGAAGAATGGCTCGTACGCGTCGTCAGGCGGATTATGACGGGAACCTGGAATTTCTCGGAAAGCTCGAACGCCTCGAGCGTGAAATCGTACGCCTCCTGGCTGTCGGACGGTTCGAGCAGCAACGCGCGCGCGAACTTAGCGAGATTGCGGTTGTCCTGCTCGTTCTGCGACGAGTGCATGCCCGGATCGTCGGCCGAAACGAGCACGAACCCGCCGAGCGGCCCCACGTAGGTAAAGGTCATGAGCGGATCCATTGCGACGTTGAGCCCGACATGCTTCATCGCGCTCAGCGCGCGCGCGCCGGCCATCGACGCACCGATCGCGGTCTCGACCGCGACCTTCTCGTTCACCGCCCATTCGCACTTCACGGTATCCTTGAATTTCGCGATATTCTCGAGAATCTCGGTCGACGGCGTGCCGGGATAGGCGGACGCGACCACGCACCCCGCCTGTGCGGCCGCATGCGCGACCGCTTCGTTTGCGCTCAAAAACTTCTTCATTCTATTTCTCCTTGGAGAATACGTATTATACAATATTTCCACGCCGGCGTGGGCGGAAAACGCCGGGGAGACCGGCTACCGCGCGTAAGAGTGGATGCCGGCGAAAAAGCGCGAGAAATTCACCCAGGTAAGCGTGAATACGATCAGCGCGAGCGAGAGATACCTCAAAACCGGTTCGAGCGTCCGCACGCGCCGGAACGCGAAGTATGCGAAATACGAAACGATCGTAAAAAGACTCCACATCTCCTTCGGGTCGTACTGCCAGAAATCTCCCCAGCAGATCTTTCCCCATGCCGCGCCGAGAACGAACCCGCAGACCATGAAGAAGAATCCCAGCCCCATGAAACGCCGGCCGATGCCGAACGTGGCGAAGATCATTATCAGATACCCGAGCATATAGGCGGCGACATGCGGGGCCATGAGCGGACTTTGCAGCGCCGGCGGCGGATCCGGACGCAGAACGGCGCGGCCGACGATGAAAAGCGGCAGCGCGAAAACGGCGAAGGCGGCGATCGCGTTTGCCGTCCGGCGAGCGCGAGACGCGGCGGCGCGGCCTTCAGTCGGCGCACGGAAGAAGGCGAAGATACCGAGGAACGCCGCAGCGAGCATGGCCAAACCGCCCGCCGCCGCGAGCGGCAGGAACGGATCGCGACGAACCATGAGTACTGTCGAACGCTCGGTTTCGGCGTCATACGAGTTCTGGTATATCCAGAATCCCTTCCAGACGAACGGATGGTTCACGCTCACGACCGCGTGCACGGCTTCGCGTTTCTCGCGGTCGATGATGTGCACGTCGCTTTCATACTGGCGGATTTTGCCGCTCGCGTACCGCAGCACGCGAAAATCCTTGAGCGCCAGAACGTCGCCGCCTATCTCCACTCCTTCGCCCCTTGCAAGCTCGACATACCCCGGCGCTTCTCCACGCACGGCCTTGAGACACAATGCGGCGACGGCGAGCGCGAGACCGGAAAGAAAGACTGCGAAAAAACTAAAGCGCATGGCGTGGATGGAGTTTGTGGATTTCGCCGAAGCGCGAGACGTCGACGTGGGTGTAGATCTGGGTGGTGCCGATATCGGAGTGGCCGAGCAGTTCCTGTATGGCGCGGATGTCGGCGCCCCGCGCAAGCATGTGGGAAGCGAAACAGTGGCGCAGCACGTGGGGAGAGATTCTCCCGCGGTCGATACCGGCCGCCTCCGCGCGCTCCTTTATTATCTTGAACACTCCCTGCCGCGTGAAAGGTCCGGCGCGGCGGGTCACGAAAACCTCCATGACCGAAAGATTGCCGCGGGTGAAGAAGTCCCTCGCCGACGACAAATAGGCCGAAAGCGCCCGCGCCGCCGCGCCGCCGAGCGGAACCACCCGCTCCTTTGAACCCTTGCCGAAGACGCGCAAAAGCTCGCCGTCGCCGACGATGTCGTCGAGCCGCAGCGAGCAGAGTTCCGACACCCTGAGTCCGCAGCCGTAGAGCGTCTCGAGAATCGCACGATCCCTGACATCGCGCGGACCGTCGCCCTCCACCCCGTCGATCATCTTCGCGACTTCCTCTTCGCTCAAGACTTTCGGCAGCGCCAGACCCTTGCGCGGAGACTCCATCAACTCGGCGGGATCGGACGCTATCGCGCGGCGCTCCTTCAGGAATTTCAGCCACATGCGCACGGCGACGAGCCGTCGCGCCCGGGTCGCGCCGGACATCCCCTTTTCGCGTTCGTCCGCAAGGAATCCGGTTATGTCGTCGCGCGTGACATCGGCGGCGGATTTCGCCCCGCGCCTCTCCAGCCACCCGGCGAAGGCACCGAGATCGCGCGCATACGCTTCGCAGGTATTCTTGGCCATGCCGCGTTCAAGCGCGAGCGCGGAGACGAACAGTTCGATCTCAGAGGCGATCAACGAAATCCCCGATCAGCGCGGCCATGCGCAGTTTCGCCTCGGTTCCGGCCGCGACGACTTCCTCGTGGCTGAGGGAGCCGCCGGCGATGCCGGCGGCGAGATTGGAGACGAGCGAGACGCCGGCGACTTTCATTCCGCACGCCTTCGCAAAAACGGCTTCTGGCACGGTGGACATTCCGACGACGCTTGCGCCGAGCGCGGCATAGGCGCGTATCTCGGCCGGAGTCTCGTAGCACGGGCCGGCGTTGAACGCGTAGACTCCGTCTTTGGCGCGGATGCCGAGCCTGTTCGCGGCGGCGTGCAGAAGCTCGGCGAGATGTTTGGTGTAGATCGCGGTCATATCGGGGAAACGCGGCCCCCATTCTTCGCGCGCCGGACCGATCAGCGGCCCCAGCCCGAGCAGATTTACGTGGTCGCGGATGACGACAAAATCTCCCGGACGCAGCCCGGGATCGATTCCGCCGGCCGCGTTGGTCAACAGAATCTTTTCGCACCCCATGCGGCGAAGCATCTCGACCGGCAGCACCACCGGCTCCCAGCCGACGCCTTCGTAGTAGTGCCGGCGGCCGCACCAGGCGGCGACGATCTTGCCGTGCAGCTGGAAAAGACGGAACTCTCCGGCGTGTCCGGCGACGGTGGATGCGCCGAAACCGGGGATGTCGGAGTAGCTAATGGAAAGAATCGCCGCATCGGCTTTGAGCGCGTCCCCCCAGCCGCTTCCGAGCATTATCCCGAGATCGGGACGCCGCTCGAAACAGACATCGGGCAGATATCCTGCCGCGCGGTCAAAATACGAAAAATCCATGGGTCAGTCTCCTTTCGGCCAACAGTCGAATTCCATTCCGTGGTAAGGGCAGTTCCGCGAACGACCGGCGAAAGCGTTCACGTCGACGGCGCGGGTCTCTCCAACGACGACTCGGGTCTCCGGAAGCGCGTCAAAGCGGTCTGGCAGCGCGTGGACCGATATTATGTCGCGCGGCAGTTCGTACCACGCACGCGCCCAATCCTCGATTGACATGCCCTCCTCCTCGACCATGGCGCGATAGGTTACCGGTATCGCGGTTTCAAGTCCGACGATTCCGTTAGCAGCCAGTTCGTACGGACAGTTCTTTCTCGCAGCCGGATGGGGGGCGTGATCGGTCGCAAAGAACAGCAGCCCGTCTTTCACCCCGCGCCGCACCTCGGCGCGGTCTTCGGCGGTCGCGAGCGGCGGAGCCATCTTGTAGTTGCCGCCGTCGCCGCGGATATCGTCTTTCGTCAGCAGAAGATGGTGGGGCGTGGCTTCGGCGGTCACCGGCAGCCCCTCGCGCCGCGCCGCGCGCACGAGTTCGACTCCCGCCGCGGTCGAAATGTGCTGGATGTGCAGACGGCAGCCGGTCTCGCGGCAGACCGAAAGATCGCGGCGTATCGCCTCCGCCTCGCAGATGCCGGGCGCCAGCGCGTGCTGGCAGACGCACATGTTCAGATCGGACGCTCTGCGCATCGCCTCCTCGAGCACCGCAGCGTCGGAGACGTACGTACCGTCGTCCGTGAAGAACGCCGCCCCTGCCGCCGCCAACGACTCGAGATCGGCCACTTCGCGCCCGAGGCGCCCCTTCGTTATGCAGGCGGACGGAAAAATGCGCGGACGGTCGAACGCAAGCTGGGCACGGATCCATTCGACGCTGTCGCCGGCCGGCTCAGTATTCGGCATCGTGACGACGGCCGCGAAGCCTCCGCGCCGGGCCGCCGCCAGCCCGCTCGCGGTATCCTCCGCTTCGGGCACTCCTGGATCGCGAAAATGCACATGCACGTCGACAAACCCGGGAAACGCATATTCCTTTTTCATCGACGTGTATTATATCAAATTGCGCGAGTTTGTGATATAATATGCGCCCATATGAACAAGATGGTCTATTTCGACAACAACGCGACGTCACGGGTCGCGCCGGAAGTGAGAGAGGCGATGGAACCTTTCTTCGGCGAGTTGTACGGCAATCCCAGTTCGATGCACGCCTTCGGCGGACAGGTGGCGAAGCATGTCGAGCGCTCGCGCGAAACGATCGCCGCGTTCGTCGGCTGCTCGCCGGACGAGATCGTATTCACCTCGTGCGCCAGCGAATCGGACAACACCGCGATACGCGGAGCCGCCGAATGGTACGGCAGAGGCATGAAAGCGATCACCACCGCCGTCGAGCACCCGGCGGTTCTGCAGCCGGTGCGCCGGCTCAAGTCGCAGGGATACGAAACGGTCGAACTCAAAGTCGACAGCTCTGGACAGATCGATCTCGATGAACTGAGAAACGAACTCAAAGGGACGAAAAACGCGCTGGTGTCGGCGATGTGGGCGAACAACGAGACGGGAACCGTCTTCCCGATCGGCAAGATCGCCGAAATCTGCAAAGAGCACGGCGCGATACTGCACACCGACGCCGTACAGGTCGGCGGCAAGATTCCGATCGACGTGAGCAAAGTCCAGGTCGACATGCTTTCGCTGTCGGGACACAAATTCCATGCGCCGAAGGGCGTCGGCATCCTCTACGTCCGCAGAGGAACGAAACTCAAACCGTTCATGCTCGGCGGCCATCAGGAAGGCGGCCGGCGGGCCGGCACCGAGAACGTCCCCTACATTGTTGGCCTCGCCAGAGCCTGCGAACTGGCGGTCTCGGGGATGGAGAAAGAGGCGGCGCAGATTGCGGCGATGCGCGACCGTCTCGAAGAGGGGATTCTCGCATCCTGCCCGGACGTGCGCATCAACGGAGACAGGAAAAACCGTCTGCCGAACACACTCAACGCGAGTTTCGAATACATCGAGGGCGAGGCGATCGCCTACCGGCTTTCCGATCTCGGCATCTGCGTGTCGACCGGTTCGGCGTGCGCGTCGGGATCGCTCGACCCGAGCCATGTCATCCGCGCGATGGGCGTTCCGTTCACCGCGGTGCACGGTTCGGTGCGGTTTTCGCTCTCGCGCTACAACACGATGGACGAAGTGGACTACGTTCTCGAAAATCTGCCTCGCGTAATCAAGGATCTGCGCGAGCTTTCACCATTCGGTCCGGACAAGCAGGTTCCGATATCATGACGACAAAGACTCTCGCCGCAGTTCTAGCCATTCTCGCTCTCGCCGGATGCCGCCGCGAAGACATACGGGAATACACCGTCTCGATCCCCGAAATGCGCGAGGCCGACAGGCCGCGCATCGTCGCCGCGCTGTCTAGGTACGACGGCATCGACAAAAATTCGCTCGCGTTCGATTTCGCGGAAAAGACACTGGCGCTGCGCTACGATTCGATGAAGATTGCGAAAACCAACATTCGCATGTCGATCGGCGAGACCGGGCTCGCGGCGGAAGATCAACGGTAGCGAACGATTCCGGCGCAGGCGCTGAAACCGGCTCCGAAACCGGCGATGAGCGCTCTCCCCTTCCGTCCGCACGCCTCCAGCGCCAGCGCGACCGAACACGAACCGGTGTTCTTCAGATCATCCGGAACAGTCGCCAGAATATCCGACAGACCCAGCGACCTGGCCAGCTGGCGAACCATGTACGGATTCGCCTGATGC
>JAGDAE010000152.1 GCA_017959645.1 Kiritimatiellia bacterium | reverse complement strand
TCGTACTCTGATTGCGGCTCGCTCGTCTTCAGGGCTGCGGATGGAACCGAACTCGCGCACGACGTCGACACGTGGAATACGGACGGCGTGTCGGCCGTCTGGGTAAACGTGCCGGAAACTTCGTCCGCGACCGAGATCGTGATGGAATGGTATTCCGCCGCCGGCGTCTCCGCCGTCAATCCGGCGTCGACATGGGCCGGCTACCGTTCGGTGTGGCATCTGTCGGAAGCCGGCACTAACGCCGTCCACGCCGACGCCTCCGGCAATTCCCTCGCCCTCGCCGGCCAGAACGGAACCGTCGCGGCCGTCGGCGTCGTCGGCAACGGCCGCACAATCTCGGACATTTCCGACTGGGGTTCGATAAGCGCCGGCGGCCAGAACAACGGCCGCGGACTGGTCGCGTCCGGCTACGCCGCCGCCGGTTCCCTGCCCGCGCCGTTCACGATCTCGTTCTGGGCCAAGCATCGCGAGGGCGCCGACGTGTTTTTCGACTATCTGTTCTCGCGCAAATCCGGCGGTTCGGCGGCGTTCTGCTCGCAGCTTTGGTACTACGGCAACGAATACGGCAACTACCAGCACAATATGCAGATCAAGAGCAGCGTGGACGGAGGAACGTACGTCGTCAATTCCGCCTCGCCGTTCCCGAACGGCGAATGGCGCTATCTTTCGTTCGCCGTCGGCAGCGACTCGACTCTCGACGTCTACGAAAACGGCGAATTGAGGCAGCACATCGACGGCTTTGTCTATACCGACAACCAGACCGCGCTGTCGTTCGGCAACCTCTCGAGCCTGGACGACATGTCGTGGAACGGCGAGTTCGACGAGATCAGAGTAGCCGCGACCAAGCGCTCGGCCGCGCAGGTCGAGGCGGAATATCTCGCGATGTCCGACGCGGCCTACGTCTCGTTCTCGGCCGTGCGCGAAGTCGACGGCACCGCCGAAACCGGACTCGTGATAATTCTCCGGTAAAAAGGGGCGTTCTTGCACAAGAGAAAGGAAAACAGATGAAAACACGCCACGTCATCGCGATCGCCTTTGCGGCCGCCATCGCTTTCGACGCGTCCGCATGGACGGTCCGGCCTGGACTGCAGCAGGCGAAGGGCCGGTACGACACGTCCGACTACTACAGCCTGTTCGGCTACGTTCCTTCCGATTTCGACCAGATTTTCGTCGATGCGGTCATGCCGCTTGAAGTGGTCCCGGGAACGATGATGTCGGAGGTCCAGTGCAACGAATCGTACGGCCACCAGGACGCCAATTACACCAGCCCCTACTCCGGCGCCGTCTATCACTGGGATTTCGGCGAGGGGCGCGGCGGATGGTACATGGTCACATATTACGCATATCGCGGCCAGATATGGATGGACTCGTCGAAGTCATACGCGTTCGCAAAGCGCTTCAGCGACTATGCCGCCATCTCGATAGACGGGACGGAAATATTGAAGAGCACGGTCCAGACCGATTTCGCGACCGCGACATACCGTCCGCAGACGACCGGATGGCACGATTTCGAAGTTCTGCTCGTCGGCAACAACGACAGCACCGGCGAAGGACAGCCATGGGAATCGAAGGGAGCGTACGACAGGGGAATCGGCATGACCGGAGGCATCAGTTCGCAGACGTGGGGGACGGCTTTCGGGCTGGGCCTCGCGTGGAACGACACGGGAACGTGCAATCCCGCAGACTATTCGAATTCGCAGGGCGAATGGCTGGCGATACGCGATTCCGGCGACGCTTCGGCGCTGCGCTATGTCGACGGGCAGGAGGAGATAATCCTTCCGTGCGGGTTCGAGCGCACGCAAGCCGGCTACAGGATTTCCGCAAGGGTGCTCGGCGGCGTTTCCGGCAAGATGAAAATCGCGGTCGATTCCGCCGAAAAGACGCTTGCCGCCGGCGATGACGGATCCGGTTGGGAATATGTCTCTGAAGAGCAGAACATTGACGGTTCAGGCGTCGCGGTTTTCGAGGTGCCGTGGAGCGGGGCCGATCCTTATTTCGCCTTCGAGTTCGACGGCGTCGATCGGAAGGGCCCTTCGGTCGCCGGCGGTAGCCGCACCTTCCGGGCCGGAGGCTCGTTCGGCCGGACGATCACCAACATGACCGCAGTCAAGGCGCATGGCGGCGAACCGGCCAAGATCGTACTTTCGTTCAACGACATCGGCGCGGCGGAGTCGAACACGCTTTACGTCGCGTGGGGTGTGCGAGACGGCGGCGGCATCATGGGCGAATGGGGCGATTACAAGGCGCAGGCGGTCATACCCGGCGATACGACCTCCTACGAGTTCTCCGATTTCCCCGCCGGATGGGGAACGACGGTGTACAATCTCAGATTCTTCCTCGCCGACGGCGTGTGCCTTTCGTACTGGAAGCAGCTGTCGTACATCGCCGGCAACTGTTCGCAGGCGACGCTCGACACCGGCTACGTGCCTTCGCTCTCCACGAGAATCGATCTCGATTACGTCTATCTTTACGGACGTGGCGACAATTGGGTCCTTGACAACAAGTTCATGTTCTGCGACGACGGATCGTTCCTCTACAGGCACGGATACGACGATCTCGTCACTACGGCCACCTACAAGGTCACGCCTTCCGTCTATACCGACTCCAATTCCATCCTCGGACTGCATTTTTCGAGGAACCATTTCGAATTCGGCAACCATTACGTCTGGGATTTCGCCGCCGGCAATTATCTTTTCAACATGTCTCCGGCCTCCGGGTACGAGTTCGCCCATCCGCTCAAGTTCATGAAGCAGTGGAACTACGGCAGGATATATTCGATCAAGATACGCGAAGGGGGTACGCCCGGCAACGCCGGCGACGCGCTTGCGGCCGACATGATTCCGGTTCTCGACTGGAGCGGCGAGGCGTGCATGTACGACAGGGTGCGCGGAGTGTTCGTCCGCAACTGCTCTGCTTCCGGCAGTTTCGCCTGCGGCGGCGAGACCGTCGCCGAATCCGACGGCTACAACATACCGGTCGCGATGTCTTCCACGATCGATTTCGCCGAACTCGCGCCGGGATCGGACGCCGCCGACGGCTGCCGGAAATGCATCGAGTTCACCGTGTCCGGCTATGCCGGAACGTCGACGCTCGGGAACTTCCCGGTTCTCGTGCGCCTGAGCGAGGGCGCGTACGGCTTCAGCTACGGCGACATGGCCAGCGCCGACGGCGACGATCTCATCTTCACCGATCTGCAGGGCAATGTGCTACCGTTCGAGATCGAGAAATGGGACGCCGGCGGAACGTCGCTCGTGTGGGTAGGGGTTCCGGCGCTCTTCAACGGCGCCAGGTTCCGTCTTTTCTATTCCAGGCGCGGCGCCGTCTCCGGATCGTCGGGCACGGTATGGACGGCGGCGGGGTACGTCTCGGTCATGCACCTCGACGAGACCTCCGGTAGCGCCGTCGCCGCCGACGCGACCGGCAACGGAATCGCCGCGGTGCCGACCCGGGGAACCAACGAATGGCTGCCGGATTGCCAGATGTACAGCGAAGAGGGGGTTTTGGGACTCGCGCGAAACAACGGCTACGCGTCGCCGCAGGCTGGCGGATGGTTTTTGCTCGCGCCCAACTACGAGTCGCTTCTCGATTCGGTGTCGACGTTCACCGTGTCGTGCTTCTTCCGCTTCCAGAGCGCGTCGGACGTGGGCAACGTATATCTTTTCTCGAACAAGAACGGCGGCGGCGAATGCGACTACGGCTGGCAGGTGATCTCGGAGTGGCGCCGCACCACGTGGCTCGTCGTGGGGCCTGCGTGGTCGTACACGTACTACTATCCGGACGATCCGGCCGAAGACTGGGTGCACATGGCCTTCGCCTTCGGCGGCGACAGCGTAAGCATGTATTCGAACGGCTCGGCGACCGCGCTCAACAGCGCCACGCGAGCGCCGACTGCGACCGAGAACGGGCTCGGCATCGGCAACTACCCGAACGGCGAGGGCACGACCCCGTTCGGCGCGTACGATGAAATCAGGATACGCAAATACGTCTCCACCCCCGACTGGGTTAAGGCCGAGTACGACACGATAACGGATGCGTCGTTTCTCTCGTCGACGGGCGCCAGAACGATGGGGCAGCCAGGTCTCGTGCTGATGGTGAGGTAGCCGATCCGCCCACGGCGAAATTCGGCGAACTTTGGCATTGCGCACGATGCCTTCGATTTGATATAATACGCGCCTGTTTCGCCGCAGAGGGTAGCGCGAGTGCGCGAGAGTAGGCGGCCGGATTACCAAAAAAGGCATACTGATGGATCAGATAAGGATCAAGGCGGAGCCGCGTACCGAACAGGGTACGGGGGCTGTCCGCCGTCTGCGCCGCGCCGGGATGATTCCAGGTTCGGTGATGAAGATGAAGAAAGGCGGCACGGAGCTGATCAAGCTTCCCGCGCACGACTTCATGATGGCGATGCGCGGCCGCGCGAGCAAGCAACTGCTGGTCACGCTGGACATGGACGGGACCGAGGTCCCGGCGCTGATGCGCGAGATGCAGAACGACGTTCTCGCGGGAACGCCCATACATGTGGATTTCAGCGAGGTTTCGCTTACCGAGAAGGTACGGGTCACCGTTCCGGTGTACCTCGTCGGCGAGCCGGTCGGCGTGAAGATCGGCGGCGGCGTGCTCGAGCAGGTGCTGCGCACGCTCGACATCGACTGCCTGCCCACGGACATCGTCGAGAAGTTCGACGTCGACGTCTCCGGCCTCGGCCTCGACCAGACGCTGTTCATCCGCGACCTTAATCTCGGCGACAAGTACACGGTCGTCACGCGCGGCGAGCTCGCGCTCGCGGTCGTGAAGGCGCCGGACGACGTTCCGGCCGCCAACGCCGCCGCGGCCGGCGAGGCCGCCAAGACGCCCGAAGTCATCAAGAAGGGCAAGGAGGAAGAAGCCGCCGACGCCAAGAAGGAGGAGAAGAAATGATGAAGAAGTACGATGCCCTCTATATTTTCGTCGGCGTCCAGAAAGACGAAATCCTCGAGGCGAACCTCGAGAAAGCGCTGGCGGAAGTCTCGCGCCTAGGCGGCAACATCCTCGAGAAGGTCAGCCTCGGCAAGCGCACGTTCTCGCGCCCGATGGGCAAGCACGAGAGCGGCGCCTACGTGAAGGTGCGTCTCGAGATGGATCCGTCGAAGATCGCGGAGCTTACGAACCGCTACCACCTCGTCGAAGAGGTGTTTCGCGTGCAGTTCCTCGCCGTCGACGAGCGCCGCGAGGCGAAGATCGCCGCGGAGCGCCAGGCGCGCGAAGAGCGCCAGGCGAAGCGCGAGGCTGCGATCGCCGCGGCCCGTGCCGCCGCGCAGACCGCGGAAGAGGCGTAAAACAGTCAGGGGGGAGAAGACGATGGCTTCGTTCAACCGTGTAATTCTTCTTGGCAATCTCACCCGCGACCCCGACGTCCGGGCGACCGGCGCCTCCGGCATGAAAGTCGCGCGGCTCGGGCTCGCCCTCAACGAGCGCCGCCGCGACCGCAACGGCCAGATGCAGGAGTTTCCCGTCTTTGTCGACGTGGACGCCTGGGACAAGCTGGCCGAGCTGTGCGGGCAGTACCTCTCGAAGGGGAGTTCCATTCTCGTCGAGGGGCGGCTGCAGATGGACAGCTGGGAAAAAGACGGAGTCAAGCACCAGAAACTGAAGGTGCGCGCGTCGACGATCAAGTTCCTGCCCAAGGGCGACCGCCTCGCCGGCGGCCGCGCCGCGCAGCAGGAGCAGCAGACCGTCAACCCGCTCGAGTCCGACCCCGAAGACATACCGTTCTAAAACAACTTAAATCAAGGAAAAGCACCATGGCTTTCAAGAAATCCAACAGCTCCGCTGGCGAAGAGTTCGCCGCCCGCAAGCGTCCGCCGCTCGGTTCCGCCGACCAGATCGACGTCAACGATATCGAGACGCTCAAGCACTACATCACGGACTACGGGAAGATTCTTCCCGCGCTCATCACCGGTGTGACCATCGCCCAGCAGCGGCAGATCCGCAACGGCGTCAAGCGCGCCCGCAACATGGGCCTCATGGCATAAGCGAAAGGAGTCCGTAAAATGTCTGTCGAAGTTTTGCTCATGGACAACGTGAAGAAGCTGGGCAAGTCCGGCCAGATCGTCAAGGTCGCTCCCGGCTACGCGCGCAACTTCCTCTTTCCCAAGGGACTCGCGGCGTCCGTCGACGAGGCGGCCAAGCGCCGACTGAAGAAGCTCGAGGCCGAGCGCGCCGCGCGAGCTGCCGAGGAGAAGAAGGCTGCGCTCGAAGTTGCCAAGAAGCTCGAGAAGCTCGAGCTCACCGTTTCGGCCCAGACGACCGACGGCAAGAAGCTCTACGGCTCGGTCAGCGTAACCCAGATTCTCGAGGCGATCGAGGCCAACCGCGGCGTGAAGCTCGAACGCGGCCAGATCAGTCTGGACGATTCGCTGCGCGAAGTCGGCGAATACACCCCCAGCATCGATCTCGGGCACGGCGTTACCGTCAAGTTCAAAATCACGATCGTCGGCGCGGAATC
>JAGDAE010000151.1 GCA_017959645.1 Kiritimatiellia bacterium | reverse complement strand
GCGGCAAACTCCACGAGCGGTTAGTCGCCGAGGCTATGGCTGCGAAGGAGTCGGGCGATAGAGTCAAGGCGATTGCTCTTTACGAAAAGGCCATTCGCGCAAAGCCCGTCGATCTCGGCATCTATCGCTCGATCGCCGCGCTCTACGAGGAGGCGGAAGATTGGGAATGTGCGCTCGCTACCTACCGGCGCTCTCTGGAGGCGGACTACAACCAGCCAGACCTTTGGGACGAGGAAAAGCGTCTTGAGGCGAAAGTGAAAGGAGCAGCGAAATGAGAAGGAAAATCATGGTGGCGGCTTGCGCATTCGCGGCGGCGGTCGCGCTCGCGGCGGGCGCAAAGACGGTGGACTTCCCGATTCCGGACGCTGTCCGGAGCTGGGATATCCCGGAACGGGCCACGAACGGCGTTAAGGCCGTGTGGATCGAGAATGTGCCGTGGCACGGCAAGCCCACGCGTTTCTTCGCCTACTATTCTCTGCCCGAAGGCGCGACGGCGGAGAAGAAGGTGCCGGGCATCGTGCTCGTGCACGGCGGATACGGAACGGCCTTCCACACATGGGTGAAGCTGTGGAACGACCGCGGATATGCCGCGATCGCGATGGACAATTGCGGCGGCATCCCCGGAGAGAAGAACCACACGGCTGAACACCCGCGGCACGAGTGGTCCGGGCCAAACGGCTGGGGACGGTATGAGGAGGAGGCTCTGCCGCCGGAGGAGCAGTGGGTCTACCACGCGATCGAGTGCGTCATCCGCTCGCATACGTTCCTGAGGAATCTCCCCGAGGTCGATGCGTCGAAAATCGGCGTGACCGGAATATCGTGGGGCGGTTTTCTCACGTCGATCGCCTGCGGGGCGGATCCGCGTTTCGCTTTCGCCGTACCGGTTTATGGATGCGGGAACCTGCGGCGGCATTCAGTCTTTGCGCCGGAAATCGGCGAGCTGTGGGAGTCGCTCTGGAATCCAGTCGAATACGCGAAGAACTGCCGGATACCGACGCTTTGGTGCACCGGGACGAACGATTATTTCTTCCCGCTCGATTCGTTCGAGGAGACTGCGTTCGCCGCAGGGAATCCTCTTTTCTCCATCAAACTCCGCATGAAGCACGGGCATCCGCCGGACGGCGATCCGCCCGAGATCGCAGCCTTCGCCGATTCCGTCGTGAAGGGCGGCCGCAAACTCGCCGACCGCAAGATCGCGCGCCGCGAGTGGCTGTATACCGAATCCGCCAATCCAGTATGGAAGGACAGACCTTTCGAGGTTTCCGCAGAAGCACCGCAGAATTGGACGATACGCTTCGAGAACGTCCTCACCGAAGACGGGCTGATCCTCTCATCCCCGCCGGAATTCCAGACGGCGACGCTTGACGCCAAGGGTGTTGTCGTCAATGGGGCGACCATCAGCGAGACCGAGCGGCGCGTTTTTGCCGACGGAATGGTGGTGCGGTACATCCTGCCGGAAGGCGAGAGGCGAGTGGAACGCGAAGAAACGGTCTGGACGCTTCCTGCCGACGCGAAGGTGTGGTATCAGGAATACGGCATGGACTACGAAAAGCCGTATTGCTCCTCGCTCGTGTGCGACATTCCCGTCGGCACTGTGATGGATTTCCCCGTGACGGCGAAGCTCGCGGACGGGACGTATCGCCTGATTACCGAGGCGAATGTAGTCGGCTACACCGATTCCGCCGCGAAGTATCTTGGCGATGGACGCTTCGGCGTATTCTACGCGAACGACCCGGACGGGTTCGACCAGAAGGGCGCGGATACTACGCCCTGGCGCGTGATGCTTGTCGCGAAGGATTTGCAGACTCTTGCGACGAGCGACATAGTGCGGCGACTCTGTCCCGCCCCGTCCGCAGCGGTTGCGGCGAAGGCGGCGAAGTTCGTGCGCCCCGGCCGCGCCGTCTGGCAGTGGCTGCCGGCGGGTGCGCCCAAGTATGGAGAACAGAAGGAGTGGTACGACAGGACGAAGGCGCTGGGCTTCGAGTACTATCTTATAGACGATGGTTGGCGCGTCTGGCGCGATGGCGACAAAGACCAGTGGGCGTGCCTCAAAAAGTGGATCGACTACGGCAAGT
>JAGDAE010000150.1 GCA_017959645.1 Kiritimatiellia bacterium | reverse complement strand
TCGGGTCTGCTTCTGCTGATGGGCGGCATGCTTCTCGCTCTCAAGCGCCGCAAAATGGCGTAATCGACCATGGCCAGCGATCCCGCAACGGGTGACCGGCTGGGCTTGCGAGACTATGTTCTCGCCGCTGCAGCCGGTTTTCTTTTCTTCATAGTCTACCTCGTCTGGTCTTCGTCGGGGCTCGATCCCTCGCTTTGGGGCGAGGCTGCGGTCGCCGCGGGAACCCGTCCGGCGCAGACTGTCTTTCCCGGGTATTGGCGGCTGCTTGCGAAACCTCTGTTCGCCGGCGGCGAAGTTTCGGCGGCTGCGCGCACTCTGCGTCTGCTCGGCTCGGCTACCGGAGCGCTTTCGGTCTCGCTCGTCTATCTGATCGTTCGCCAGATGCTGGCGTTTTTCGCCCGCTACCGGGCGCCGGAGCTGTGGGGGAATCTCGCTACCTTCTTTGCGGCCGCGGCGACGCTGTGCTTCGCGGCCGGCGACCACATGTGGCGCATGGTGCAGCCGCTTACGCCGGGAGCGATCCGTTTCTTCCTGATTCTCCTTTCGCTGCATCTAACGTTCAGATGGTACGTGAAGGCGGGCAATCTGCGGCTTTTCGCGCTCATGTTCCTTCTCGGGCTCGTCGCCGCCGAGACGCCGCTCGGCTTTCTGCTGCCGGTGCTGGCCATCGTGGGCTACATTCTGGTGTACAACGCGGTATTGAACTCGGAGCTTTTCTCCGACGGCGATCTGCCTGGCGGCTACGATCTGCCGAAATGGAGGATGTTCTTTCTTTTCGCGGCCGGTTTTCTCGCCGGGTTCGAGATCAACGTGGCGACGTTCAAGTCTTCAGGCGGCGCGCTCGCAACCGGGCTTGACGGCTTCGCGCTCCTGACCAGGTACGCGACCACGTACTGGACGGCGACGGCCGGCGCGTCGACGCCGATCGGCTGGGTTCTGACGATGGCGCTTTCGGTGTTTCCGTTCGTCGGGGTCGCGGTTCTGGCGCCGCGCATCGCCCGCGACAATACGCCGATGCCGTTCGGGTTCGGCCTTTTGATGTTCTTCGCGGGAATCCTCGCGCTTCTGCAGACGGGGATATTCCCGATGATGAGGGTGTGGGAGTTCGCGGAGGGCGCGGTCGACATACGCAGTGACTGCCTGATGGCCGTCTTTGCTCTCTGTTCGGTGATCACCGCGGCGGCTGCCGCGACGCTGCTCGC
The DNA here is from genome assembly GCA_017959645.1 of Kiritimatiellia bacterium. Lineage (GTDB taxonomy): Bacteria > Verrucomicrobiota > Kiritimatiellia > RFP12 > UBA1067 > UBA1067. Next base: position 4,861 of record JAGDAE010000150.1, on the reverse strand, counting down.
CCACGAGTGCAATCTCGTCTACGAGTTCGACGACGACATGTTCACCGTCGTCGGCAGACGCGGGCCTTTCATGCGCTTCCTGGTCCCGGTCCTGTTCGCCGCGATGGCCGTTCCGGTTTTCCTGCGCATTCCGCATCCGGTCGAAAACGAGATGCGCTCGATCGTGGACGACGCGCTCGACGAGACGGTGAGGGAATGCGGCGACGCGCGGTTCGTGTTCACCGACGGCCGGCTCGACGCGGGGCTCGAGCTCGCGGCGCTTTCGAACGGCTCGCGGGTAAGGCCGCTCAACATGATGGGCGGCAGCGGCTCCTACGACAAGCATCTGCGCACGAGATTCTTCGGCGCCGGCGATCCAGACCGCGAAACGGCTTCGACCGGCGTGCCGGTTCTGATGCGCGTCTGGGCGGGCGAGAAGGAGAATGGAATGGACGAAAGCGCGATCCAGCTCGGCTTCGAGTTCTGGAAGCGCGCGCGCAAGCCGCTGCCGGCGCTTTCCGGCATGGTCGCGCGCACCAAGGGACTGGAAAACGGAGAGCCGGAGCGCGGCGTCGCCGCGGCCAAGGAGCTCGCCAACCGGATAATCGAAGTGTCGAAAAAGACCGGCGGAAAGGTTTCGTCCGCGCTCAAGGACGCGCTGAGCGCGGTCTCGTGGCGCATTTCGCGCTTCGCGCGCTTGCGCAAAGACGACGATCTGGCGGATATGCTCGACGACTGGAACGAGACGGTCAAGAAGATGATGCGCCTCGTCGAGTACGAGCGCATGCGCACGTTCATGCAGCTTACCCCCTACGAGGGGCTGCGGCTGGCGCTGCGCAGGGCCGATTTCATCGAGGCGCGCAGGTTCGGCGCGACGGTTCTGCAGATCGACGCGAACGATCCCGAAGCGAACTTCGGAACCGGCATGGCCTATCTGATGGAGGACAAGCTCAAGGAGGCGCAGTTCTATCTAGAGCGCTGCCTCGAGGCGCGTCCGGAGGAGCCGGCGGTAATGAACAATCTGTCGATCATCTACCGCAAGACCGGGCAGCTCGAAAAAGCGCTCGAGTACGCCAAACGCGCGTACGAGATTCTGCCCGACAACGAAGAAGTGGTCGATACTCTGCGCCAGGCCGAGAAGGCGATCGAAGAAGCGGCGCCGGAATCCGGCGAGTAGCCGCCCGCGATAAGTCCGCCGAAAATAAATGCGCTTTCCCCCTTGCGGGGGAGAGCGCATTATGCTACAATATCGCCAGACAATGGGGAGATACCATATATGAAGACACTCGTTTCGTCCGCATTCGCGGTCATGGCGGCGTTCGCGCTGAACGCCTCGACGCATTGGTTCGACGCAGGAATCGCCGATTACGAATCTTGGCCCGAAGACGGTTCCGACAAGGCGATACCCGGCGTCGGAACGTGGACCAACACGGTGGCCGCCATCATGGAAGGCGACGCCGGCGGGAGAATGCTTTCGGTCTCGACGTCGCGCGCGCTCGAGTTCGTCGCGGCCGTCTCGCAGGATGTCGCCAACGAGCCGGCGTTTTCGACGCGCATTTTGATGACGGCGTGCGCGGAGATGCCCGAGATCGAACCGGGCGCGAAGGGCGCGGTTTCGGTGTTCGGCGAAGACGCGGCTACCAACTATTACGGGCTCGCCAAGAGCGCGACGGGCGGAACCAACGAATGGGTGACGCTCTCGGGCGTCGCGCCCGACTGCGAGAACGACGTGATGCTCGCGATCTCGTACCGGCTGGGCGACGACGACGCGATCGAGGTTTCGTATTCGATCGACGGAATCGCGCTCGAGTTCCCGTCCGGCTCGCAATGGGCCGAGATCGCGTTTCCTGAAGAGGATTTTGAAGTAACCTGCATCGGCTATTCCGGAACCGGCCTTGTGAAATCGCTGGCAGGTTCCACCGTCGACATCGAGGCCGAGCTGGTCGCGCTCTCGATTCCGGAAATCGCGTACATGAGCGTTACCAGGGTCAGCGTCGGCGGCGTCGAGATAGAGCCGGACGAGACCGACGGAACCTACGCCGTGCCGGCGGGTTCGCTCGTCGCGGTCGAGTTCGAGGCGGCCGACGGCTGGTTCCTCAGTTCGGGGGCGATGACGTTCATCGCCGGCGACGAAAACTTCACCCTGCCGGCGGAGGGCAGGCCCGTCGCCACGGCGGTCGGCGAAGTTCTGAGAATCTCCGAGGTGATGGCCTCCAACGAAACGACGCTGCGCACGGCGGGCGGAAAGGCCGGCTTCGACTGGGTCGAGATCGAAAACAACAGCGATTTCGCCGTCGACATAACCGGCTGGCTGATCTCCGACAAGGCGCCTTCGAAAGACAAGTGGGAGGATATCCAGGGCAGCTGCGTGGTGCCCGCCCACGGCCATCTCGTCATCTTCGTCGATTCCAACTTCACCGAATGGAACGGACGCGACGCCCACGCCGCGCTCGGGCTTTCGACAAGCGGCGAGACGATATCGTTCGCGACGAAGGGCAAGACCGTCATCAGCACGATCGAGTTCGGCGAGCAGTTCAAGGACATATCCTACGGCTGGGGACACCGCTCGCGCACGATTCTCGACGAGCATTCCGACGCGCAGTACAAGGTCGGCGACGGCGAATGGACGGCGGTCAGAGGCCCGGTCGGCATGTCCAGCGCCGAAAGCGGCTTCCAGGTGATCTCGTACGCGTTCAACGGCCTGTATCCGACGACCCGCGCCGACGTCGAGAACTGGATTGCCAACACCAACGTCTGGCGGCAGGCTCCGGCGACCAACTCCTGCACAACGCTGTGCTTCAACGAGGGCAGTTCGACGTCCTTCTCGGCGGGCGCTTTCCCGGGAGTCAACGGCGATGCGTTCGCGCTCGTCTGCACCGGTACAGTCAACATACCGCGCGCGGGAATGTGGACGTTCGGCGTCGGCTCCGACGACGGTTTCACCGCCAAGATCTCGCGCCAGGGCAGGGATTGGGCGTGGGAATACAACGGCACGCGCGGCTACGGCATGACCACAGCCTCGTTCAACCTTCCCGAGCCGGGCGCGTACGACGTCGAAATCTACTACTGGGAATACAACGGCGGCGCGTGCTTCGAGTTCTGCGCGGCCGAAGGAGCGATATCGTTCGACGCCTCGCAGTTCGCGCTGGTTGGCGACACGAACGGCGAGATTGTCCACGCCGGCGCGTATGCGGCGAAGATCGCCGCCGATCTCGCTCCGGAGATGGTGGGCGCCAGCGATACGGTCGAGTGGAAGAGCTCGTTCGCGCTTTCCGAAGCGCCGGGCGAGGATGACGGCTTCCGTCTGAAGATACGCTACTCCGACGGCTTTGCCGCGAGCGTCAACGGCGTCGAATTCGCGTCCGTCGCCCCCGACCCGTCGCGTACGCCTTCCGACGCGCTCAACGCCGAATTCTTCGACATCCCGGCGAATCTGGTGGTTGCAAGCGCGAACACGGTCGAGATAACCGGCCTGAACGGCGATATCGACGATACCGAGTTCTTCCTCTCGCCCGAGATCGTCTGGAACAAGGCCGACGAAGAGCTGGTGTACTTCGATACGCCGACCCCGAAGGCGGCCAACGACTACGCCGGCAGGCTCGGGCTTACGCCGGCCGTGACGCTCTCCGAGCCGCACGGATGGAAGACCGACGCGTTCCAGCTGACCATGAGCTGCGCCGAAGATCCGAACGCGGCGATATACTACACGACCGACGGAACCTCGCCCACGACGCTGTCGACGCCCTACACCGGGCCGATAACGATCGACCGCACGACGGTTGTCAGAGCTGGCGTCCCGAACGCCGACGCGATTCTCCAGAAGGACGTTTCGGCCACCTATCTGTTCGTCGATGATGTCGTAAGGCAGTACCCGAACGGCGAGACGCCGGAGGGCTTCCCGACCTATGGCGTGGACAACACCAACGGGCAGGTTCTCAGATACGGCATGGCCAATGACGCAATCACCCAGAGCAGCGACCCCGATACGATCAGACGGCTCTACAACGGCTTCACGAACGGGATCAGGACCGTCTCGCTCGTCATCGACCCGAAGAATCTGTTCGACCCGAGCTACGGAATCTACGTCAACGCCTCTGGCAACGGCAAGGCGTGGGAGCGCCAGACGATGGTCGAGCAGATCAACCCCGCCGACCCGGCCGACGAATTCGCGGGCCCCTGCGGGCTGAGAATACGCGGCGCGTTCTCGCGCGACGCCGCCTGCCCGAAGCATTCGTTCCGCCTGTTCTTCAAGAGCGAGTACGGCATGAGCAAACTCAAGCACCCGGTATTCGGCGACGAGGGAGCTGGCGAGTTCGACAAGCTCGATCTCAGGGCCGACCAGAACCAGTCCTACGCGAACGGCGACAGCCGCGAGACGATGGTGCACGACGTCTTCTCGCGCGACAGCCAGCGCGACATGGGCGGAACCTACCACCGCACGCGCTACTTCCACCTCTTCATCAACGGCGTCTACTGGGGACTCTACCAGTACGAGGAGCGCTGTTCGCCCGAATACGCCGCGAGCTACAACGGCGGCGAAGAGGAGGACTACGATATCGTAAGGACTTCCCAGCCCGGATACTCGACCGGAACCGTCGAGGGCGACAACGCCGGCATGGCCAATTTCTGGAACATCGTCTACAACCAAGGCTTCGGCGCGAACTATCCGAACAACTACAACCGCGTCCGCGGCCTCAACCCCGACGGCACGCGCAACACCGAGTACCCGATCTATCTCAACGTCACCAACCTTCTCGTCGAGATGTACAGCGCCCACTACGCCGCCGACACCGACTCGCCGGCGAGCGGCGGCATGCCCAACAATATCGCGGCGTTCCGCAACCGCGTCGACGGCAAGGGCAAGGAGGACGGCTGGATGTTC
>JAGDAE010000149.1 GCA_017959645.1 Kiritimatiellia bacterium | reverse complement strand
TTCGCGCAGCGGGTTGGACATTCTGAGATACTCGAAAACGCCTTTACGCCCCTTGTAGCCGGTTCCGTTGCAGTTCTTGCAGCCGCGCCCGAAATAGAAAGGCCGCCCGCCGATCTGCTCGCGCGTCATCTCGAGACGCTCGAGCGTCTCGTCGTCTGGTTCGTAGGATTCGCGGCATTCGCGGCAGCAGGTTCTCACGAGACGCTGGCCGAGCACGCCCTCGAGCGTGGAGGCGAGAAGATACGGAGCGACGTTCATGTCGAGAAGACGCATCACCGCGCCGGCGGCGTCGTTGGTGTGCAGGGTCGAGACCACGAAGTGTCCGGTAAGCGCGGCCTGTATCGCGATTTCCGCAGTCTCGAGGTCGCGGATTTCGCCAACCATCATCACGTCGGGGTCTTGGCGCAGGAATGCGCGAAGGACCTTCGCGAAAGTATTGCCGACCTGCGCGTCGATGGGAACCTGCACGATCCCGTCCACGTTGTACTCGACCGGCTCTTCGGCGGTGAGCAGCTTGGTGTCGATCTGGTTTATGCGCCTGAGGACCGAATACAGGGTCGTCGTCTTTCCCGAGCCGGTCGGGCCGGTGACGATGAAGATTCCGTTCGGCTTCTCGACGTCCATGGTTATCTGCTCGTAGACGTCTTCGGGCAGACCCACGTTCTCGAGGTCGAGAGAAGTCGCCGACTGGTCGAGAATACGCATGACGACCGATTCGCCGTGGGCGGTAGGCAGGCACGACACGCGCAGGTCGACCGGATGGCCGGCGACGTTGAGCGCGATTCGCCCGTCCTGCGGAATGCGGCGCTCGGCGATGTTGAGGTTGGCGAGAATCTTGATTCGCGAGATGATCGCCGGCGCCATCTTCACGTCCGGCGCCTTCATCTCGTAGAGCGCGCCGTCGACGCGGTAGCGTATCTTGAAGTCTTTCTCGAACGGCTCGATGTGGATGTCGCTCGCGCGGTCGACGACGCCCTGGTAGAGGACGAGGTTGACGAAGCGGATTATCGCCGACGAGTTCGCCGCCGACTCCATCGAGGTTATGTCGTTGGCGTTCGACACGGAGGCGGTTTCGTCGTCAACCATGCCCTCGCCGAGCGCCTTGATCATGTCCGCCACCGACTCGGACGAATCGCCGTAGTACTGGGCGATGCGGTCCATGACGTCCTTCTCGCGGGCCATCACGAACTTCACCTCTTTCGAGAGCGTGAACAGCATCTCGTCGGAGATCCGCGGATCCACGAGGTCGAACGTCGCCAGCGTAACCGAATCGCCGTCGGCCGCGACCGGGAAGACGTTGTACATTCTCGCCGTCGAGGCCGGAATGGCCTCGGTCACTTCGGTGTCGATCGTCATCGCGCCTAGGTCGATCACCTCGGTGTCCTGGTATGCGGCGATCGCGCCGAGAAGATCTTCTTCGGCCAGAATGCCCTGGTCGATCACCAGCCTGCGGACGCTTTTGCCCTCCGACTTCGCGATTTCGGCGAGGTCTTTGGCCGTATCCTGGTCGATATAGCCGTTCTGAACCAGAATCTGGAGTATCGGATCCATTTGTTTACTGGGCCATTTCTTCCTTGAGTTTCTGCACGACCGAATCCGGGTCCTGCGACTTGGTTATCAGCTCCTCGTAGGAGATCAGTCCCTGCCGGTACAGATTCAGCAGCGAAGTGTCGAGGGTGAACATGCCGTATTTCGCGCCCGTCTGCAGGTCGGACTTGATCATGTTCGTCTTGTTGTCGCGGATGCGCGAGCAGATGGCGTCGGTGCGCGTCATGATTTCGAACGCGGCAACGCGTCCGCGAACCTCGCCGTTTTCGTCCAGCTTCGGCAACAGGATCTGCGAAATCACGGCCTGGAGTCCCGCCGCGAGCTGGGTTCTTATCTGCGACTGCTGGTTCATCGGGAACGCGTCGACGATGCGGTCGATGGTCTCGGCCGAGCCGGTGGTGTGCAACGTTCCGAAGACGAGGTGGCCGGTTTCGGCGGCGGTGATGGCGGCCGCGATCGTCTCGAGGTCGCGCATTTCGCCGACGAGTATCACGTCCGGGTCTTGGCGCAGCGCGCGGCGTATAGCCTCTGCGAAGCTCGGCACGTCGTCGCCTACTTCGCGCTGCGTGATGAGCGACTTCGCGGAAGTGTGGTAGAATTCGATAGGGTCTTCGATCGTGATGATATGGACGCCGCGCTCGTGGTTGATGACGTTCAGCATCGAGGCGAGCGTGGTCGACTTGCCGGAACCCGTCGGGCCCGTGACGAGGATAAGCCCGCGGGGCTTGAAGAGAAGTTCCTTCACGGTCGGAGGGATGCCGATCTGCTCGAGGGTGAGGAGCGTCGACGGAATCTGACGGAGAACCGCGCCGTAGCGCTTCCTTTCCTTGAAGACCGACACACGGAAACGCGTTCCGTCTGGGTGAGCGAGAGCGAAGTCGGCGCCGCCGTTCTTCTCGACTTCCTCCATCTGTTCGTCGGTCGAAATCTCCCTCACGAGATTGTAGGAGTCCTCCTCGGACAGCGCCTCGTCGGAGAGCGGACACAGCTCGCCGTGGACGCGGAGCTCCGGCGGCATG